>NZ_JBHVYI010000065.1:0-51138 GCF_042880975.1 Streptomyces sp. NPDC058289 | reverse complement strand
GCCTCGGCCCGGTTGTCGGCGGGCGACAGTAGGGTGGTTGGCATGGCCGACCCTTCCAGCTACCGCCCCGAGCCGGGACAGATCCCCGACTCCCCGGGGGTCTACAAGTTCCGCGACGAGCACCGCCGGGTGATCTACGTCGGGAAGGCCAAGAGCCTGCGCCAACGGCTGGCCAGCTACTTCCAGGACCTCGCCGGGCTGCACCCCCGTACCGCCACCATGGTGACCACGGCCGCCTCCGTCGAGTGGACCGTGGTCTCCACCGAGGTCGAGGCGCTCCAGCTCGAATACTCCTGGATCAAGGAGTTCGACCCCCGGTTCAACGTCAAGTACCGGGACGACAAGAGCTACCCCTCCCTCGCCGTCACCATGAACGAGGACTACCCGCGGGTCCAGGTCATGCGCGGACCCAAGAAGAAGGGCGTGCGCTACTTCGGCCCGTACGGGCACGCCTGGGCCATCCGCGAGACCGTCGACCTGATGCTCCGGGTCTTCCCCGTCCGCACCTGCTCCGCCGGGGTGTTCAAGCGGTCCGCCCAGATCGGCCGCCCCTGTCTGCTCGGCTACATCGGCAAGTGCTCCGCGCCCTGCGTCGGCCGGGTCACCCCCGAGGAGCACCGCGAACTCGCCGAGGACTTCTGCGACTTCATGGCCGGCCGCACCGGCACCTACCTCACCCGCCTCGAACAGCAGATGCACGAGGCCGCGGAGGAGATGGAGTACGAGAAGGCCGCCAGGCTGCGCGACGACATAGGGGCCCTGCGCCGCGCGATGGAGAAGAACGCGGTCGTGCTCGCCGACGCCACCGACGCCGACCTGTTCGCGGTCGCCGAGGACGAGCTCGAAGCGGCCGTGCAGATCTTCCACGTCCGCGGCGGCCGGGTCCGCGGCCAGCGCGGCTGGGTCACCGACAAGGTGGAGGCCGTCGACACCGCCGGGCTCGTCGAGCACGCCCTCCAGCAGCTGTACGGGGAGGAGAAGGGCGAGGCCGTCCCCAAGGAGGTGCTGGTCCCGGCGCTCCCCGAGGACACCCCGGCCCTGAGCCAGTGGCTCGCCGAGCGGCGCGGCTCGCAGGTGAGCCTGCGCATCCCGCAGCGCGGGGACAAGAAGGCGCTGATGGAGACCGTCCACCGCAACGCGCAGCAGTCCCTCGCCCTGCACAAGACCAAGCGCGCCGCCGACCTCACCACCCGCTCGCGGGCCCTGGAGGAGATCGCCGAGGCGCTGGAGCTGGACGGCGCGCCGCTGCGCATCGAGTGCTTCGACATCTCCCACCTCCAGGGCGACGACGTCGTCGCCTCGATGGTGGTCTTCGAGGACGGGCTGGCGCGCAAGGGCGAGTACCGGCGCTTCCAGATCAAGTCCTTCGAGGGGCAGGACGACGTCCGCTCCATGCACGAGGTGGTCTCCCGGCGCTTTCGCCGCTACCTCCAGGAGAAGCTGAAGACGGGGGAGTGGTCGCCCGAGGACGCCGCGGGCGCCCCGGGCGTCGTGGGCGGCGAAGTCGATCAGGACGCGGCCGAGGACGACGGGCGCCCCAAGCGCTTCGCCTACCCGCCGCAGCTCGTCGTGGTCGACGGCGGGCAGCCCCAGGTGGCCGCCGCCAAGCGCGCCCTGGAAGAGCTGGGGATCGACGACGTCGCCGTGTGCGGCCTCGCCAAGCGCCTGGAAGAGGTCTGGCTGCCCGGCGAGGACGACCCGGTGGTGCTGCCCCGCAGCAGCGAGGGCCTGTACCTGCTCCAGCGGGTCCGTGACGAAGCCCACCGGTTCGCCATCCAGTACCAGCGCAACAAGCGGGGCAAGCGCCTGAAGGCCGGGCCCCTCGACGAGGTCCCCGGGCTCGGCGAGAGCCGCAGGCTGGCCTTGATCAAACACTTCGGTTCGGTGAAAAAGCTCAGACAGGCGACAATCGATCAGATCTGCGAGGTCCCGGGCATAGGCCGCAAGACGGCCGAGACCGTGGCCGTGGCCCTCGCCCAGGCGGTTCCCGCCGGTCCCGCCGTCAATACGGCGACCGGGGAGATCATTGAGGATGAGACCCCCGCGTCCGCGGGAGCAGCATCCGATCGGGGGACCGAGCAATGACCGAGCGCGAAACCCGGCACGACCGAGGATCCGAGCAGGATTCCGGGCACGACATCGCATCCGAGTACGACCGAGACGGAGCACAGGTGAGTACGGGCACGACAGTGGAGCCCGGAGATACCGCCGAGGCGGCCATCCCCGAGCTGGTGATCATCTCCGGAATGTCCGGGGCCGGCCGCAGTACGGCGGCCAAGTGCCTGGAGGACCTCGGCTGGTTCGTCGTCGACAACCTCCCGCCCGCGCTGATCACCACCATGGTGGAACTCGGCGCCCGCTCGCAGGGCAACGTGGCGCGCATCGCCGTCGTCGTCGACGTCAGAGGCCGCCAGTTCTTCGACGCGCTGCGCGAATCCCTCGCCGACCTGGAGGCCCGCGGGGTCACCCGGCGGATCGTCTTCCTGGAGTCCTCGGACGAGGCCCTCGTCCGCCGCTTCGAGGGGGTCCGCCGCCCGCACCCGCTCCAGGGCGACGGCCGCATCGTCGACGGCATCGCCGCCGAGCGCGACCTGCTGCGCGAGCTGCGCGGCGACGCCGACCTGGTCATCGACACCTCCAGCCTGAACGTGCACGAGCTGCGCGCCAAGATGGACGCCCGGTTCGCCGGCGACGAGGAGCCCGAGCTGCGGGCCACCGTCATGTCCTTCGGTTTCAAGTACGGCCTCCCCGTCGACGCCGACCTCGTCGTCGACTGCCGCTTCATCCCCAACCCGCACTGGGTCCCGGAGCTGCGCCCCTTCACCGGTCTGAACGAGGAGGTGTCGGGCTACGTCTTCAGCCAGCCCGGAGCCAAGGAGTTCCTGGACCGCTACACCGAACTGCTCCAGCTGATCGCCACCGGCTACCGCCGCGAGGGCAAGCGGTACGTGACCATCGCGGTCGGCTGTACCGGCGGCAAGCACCGCAGTGTCGCCATGTCGGAGAAGCTCGCCGCACGCCTCGCCTCCGAAGGGGTCGAGACCGTCGTCGTCCACAGGGACATGGGGCGCGAGTGACCGGACGTACCATGCGGCTCCGCCGCCTGCGCCGGCTCACCACCGGCAAGGTCGAGGGCGGGACGGGCCGTACGGGCCTGCGCAGGGGCGAGGCCCATGCCGCACCCAAGGTCGTGGCGCTCGGCGGCGGCATGGGCCTCTCGGCCTCGCTGACCGCCCTGCGCCGGATCACGGGCGAGCTGACCGCCGTCGTCACCGTCGCCGACGACGGCGGCTCCAGCGGCAGGCTGCGCGAGGAGCTCGGCGTCCTGCCGCCCGGGGACCTGCGCAAGGCGCTGGCAGCGCTGTGCGGTGACGACGACTGGGGCCAGACCTGGTCGCGGGTCATCCAGCACCGCTTCCAGTCCCAGGGCGACCTGCACGAGCACGCCGTCGGCAATCTGCTGATCGTGGCCCTGTGGGAACAGCTCGGCGACCCGGTCCAGGCCCTGGACCTCGTCGGCAAGCTGCTCGGCGCCCAGGGCCGGGTGCTGCCGATGTCGGCGGTCCCCCTCGAGCTCCAGGCCCTGGTCAAGGGGCACGATCCGGCCCGCCCCGAGGACGTGGACACCGTGCGGGGACAGGCCACCGTGGCGCTGACCCCCGGCGAGGTGCTCTCCGTGCAGGTGGTGCCGAGCGACCCGCCGGCGGTGCCCGAAGCGGTCGCGGCGGTGCTCGACGCGGACTGGGTCGTACTCGGTCCGGGGTCCTGGTTCTCCTCGGTGATTCCGCACCTGCTGGTGCCCGAACTGCTCGACGCGCTGGTCGAGACGAAGGCCCGAAGGGTGCTCTCGCTGAACCTCGCACCACAACCCGGCGAAACAGAGGGCTTCTCTCCGCAGCGTCATTTGGAGGTTTTGGCCCGACACGCCCCTAAACTCGCCCTGGACGTGGTGCTTGCCGATCAGGCTGCCGTGCCCGATCGCGAGTCCCTCGCCGATGCCGCAAAACGGTTCGGCGCCGCGGTCGAGCTGGCGCCGGTCGCCAGGCTGGACGGCTCTCCGAAGCACGATCCGGAGCTGCTGGCCGCCGCGTACGACCGTATTTTTCGGATGCATGGAAGGATCGGCCCATGGCGATGACGCCCGCGGTGAAGGATGAGATCGCCCGCCTGCCTGTCACCCGCACCTGCTGCAGGAAGGCGGAGGTCTCGGCGATCCTTCGGTTCGCGGGCGGGCTGCACCTGGTGAGCGGCCGGATCGTCATCGAGGCGGAACTGGACGCGGGGATCGCGGCCCGCCGCCTGCGCAAGGACATTCTGGAGATCTTCGGGCACTCCTCGGATCTGGTGATCATGGCTCCGGGAGGCTTGCGCCGGGGCAACCGGTACGTGGTCCGGGTGGTCGCCGGCGGCGACCAGCTCGCCCGCCAGACCGGCCTCGTGGACGGCCGCGGCCGTCCGATCCGGGGTCTGCCCCCGCAAGTGGTCTCCGGGGCCACCTGTGACGCCGAGGCGGCCTGGCGCGGGGCCTTCCTGGCCCACGGCTCCCTGACCGAGCCGGGGCGCTCCTCCTCCCTGGAGGTCACCTGCCCCGGTCCGGAGGCCGCCCTGGCCCTGGTCGGCGCCGCCCGCCGGCTCTCCATCGCCGCGAAGGCCCGCGAGGTCCGCGGCGTGGACCGGGTCGTCGTACGGGACGGGGACGCCATCGGCGCCCTGCTGACCCGGCTCGGCGCCCACGACTCGGTGCTGGCCTGGGAGGAGCGGCGGATGCGGCGCGAGGTGCGCGCCACCGCCAACCGCCTGGCCAACTTCGACGACGCCAACCTGCGCCGCTCGGCGCGGGCCGCGGTGGCCGCCGGAGCGCGGGTCCAGCGCGCCCTGGAGATCCTCGCCGAGGAGGTCCCCGAGCACCTCGCGGCCGCCGGCCGGCTGCGCATGGAGCACAAGCAGGCCTCCCTGGAGGAGCTGGGTGCCCTCGCCGACCCGCCGCTGACCAAGGACGCGGTCGCGGGCCGGATCCGCCGCCTGCTGGCGATGGCCGACAAGCGGGCCCAGGACCTCGGGATCCCGGGCACCGAGTCGAACCTCGACCTGAGCGACAGCGAGGAGCTGGCCGACAACATGGCCGGCTGAGGCCGCACGGGCCGCCAGGCCGGACGCAGGTCCGGTCGGCGTACGGCACTGCTGCCGAAAGGGGTCCGCACGATCACTCGTGCGGGCCCCTTTTCGGTAGGCCCCATTGACATGAGCATGGGCTGATCGTGAGCCTGTCGTCCGAAGCTTTCGTGGCAGACGGGAGCTTTCGTGGCAGACGACGCCCAGGGGGGCACATGAGGCACCGCGCGAGATCGATCCTCGCCGCAAGCGCATTCGTCTTCGGCACCACACTGGCCGCACTACCCGCAGCGGCCCAGGCCCAGCCCGGTGCGGCGGGCCGGTCCGCCGCCGACGAGGTGCGGGTCTACGACGCCGACATCACCAAGGAGCAGGTCCCGCTGGTCCTCGCGGCCGGCCAGGACGCGCACGAGCTCTCCGAACGCGCCCCGGAGACCGGGACCGCCAAGGTCGAGCTCTTCCTCACCGGCGGTCAGGCCAAGGAACTGGCGGCTCAGGGGATCACGCTCGCCGAACGCAAGGTCCCGGCCAAGGCCGCGGCGCGCTCGCTGGCGGCCGGTGACGGGGTCTTCCGCCCGTACAGCGGCAAGGGCGGGCTCCAGGAGGAGATCCTGCGCACCGCCCAGGAGAACCCGGGCCTCACCAAGGTCGTCTCCATCGGCAAGACCGTTCAGGGCAAGGACATCCTCGCCCTGAAGGTCACCAAGAACGCCAAGAAGAGCAGGGACGGCGGCAAGCCCTCCACGCTGTTCATGTCGAACCAGCACGCCCGTGAGTGGATCACCCCCGAAATGACCCGGCGGCTGATGCACCACACCCTGGACAACTACGGCAAGGACCCGCGGATCACCAAGCTGGTGGACTCCACCGAGCTGTGGTTCCTGCTCTCCGCCAACCCCGACGGCTACGACTACACCTTCGCCCCCGACGGCCAGCGGCTGTGGCGCAAGAACCTGCGCGACAACAACGCCGACGGCACGATCACCGCGGGCGACGGCGTCGACCTCAACCGCAACTTCGCCTACAAGTGGGGCTACGACAACGAGGGCTCCTCGCCCAACGAGTCGAGCGAGACCTACCGCGGCACCAAGGCCGCCTCCGAGCCCGAGACCGTCGCCCTGGACACGTTCCAGAAGCGCATCGGCTTCGACTACGCCGTCAACTACCACTCCGCCGCCGAGCTGATCCTGTACGGGGTGGGCTGGCAGGTGGCCACTCCCACCCCCGACGACGTCGCCTACAAGGCGCTCGCCGGCACGCCGGAGAACCCGGCCGTCCCCGGCTACTACCCGCAGGTCTCCTCCGAGCTCTACACCACCAACGGCGAAGCGGACAGCCAGGCGGCCAACGCCAACGGCATCATGATGTTCACGCCGGAGATGACCACCTGCCAGACGGCCTCCGCGATCGACCCGAACGACCAGTGGAAGCCCGAGGACTGCGCCTCCGGCTTCAACTTCCCGGACGACGAGAAGCTCATCCAAGGCGAGTTCGCCAAGAACATCCCCTTCGCGCTCTCCGTCGCAGAGAGCGCCGAACACCCGGACCGGCCGAAGTCCTCCCTGGGCCTGACAGCCGCGGACTTCACCCTGGACCCCTTCACCACCTCCTACGCGGCCCGCGGCGAGGACCAGGAGGTCGCCGTCACGGCCCGCAAGGCGCTGAAGGACAAGGAGCTGAACTACCGGATCAACGGGGGCCGCACCCACGACGAGGACCTCGAGGCCTGGAAGGGCGGTGAGGTCTACGGCGGCGACGACAACAACTGGTTCGACGAGTACCGGGCCGAGGTCGACGGCGCCAAGCCCGGCGACAAGGTCGAGGTCTGGTTCACCGGCCGCGACCGCGGCAAGCAGGTCTCCAGCGAGCACTTCACGTACACGGTGGCCGAGCGGCCGCGCGCCGACGTGCTGGTGATCGCCGAGGAGGGCGCCCCGGCGCAGCACGCGCAGGCCTACGTCGACGCCCTGCGCGCCAACGGCAAGAGCGCGGCGGTCTGGGACGTGGCCGTCCAGGGCGCCCCGCACCACCTCGGAGCCCTCTCCCACTTCCGTACGGCCGTCCACTACACCGGGGCCAAGTCTCCGGGCGGCGACACCCAGCTGGCGGTACGCGACTTCCTCAACGAGGGCGGCAAGCTGATCGAGGCCGGCGAGCTGGCGGGCGGCAACGCCCAGGTCGGCCGCGCCGTGACCAACGACTTCAGCCAGTACTTCCTCGGCGCCTACGGCCGCGCGGCGGTCACCGGCCCCACCGGTTTCACCGGAGCCGGCTCCCTGACCGGGGCCAAGGGCGCCCTCGGCGACGCCACGGGCAACCCGCTCGACCGTCCCGGCTCCTACACGGTCACCTCCGACACCCTGCCCGCGGCGCAGTTCCCGCAGTTCAAGAGCGCGCAGTCGGGCCAGTACGCCGGAGTCGTGAACCCGTACGCCCCGTACGCCGGCGCGTCGATGGCCTCGGCCACCCACGCGGACGACGACTGGAAGCGCCTCACCCGCACCATCGACCTCACCGGGGTCACCGCGGCCGACCAGCCGAAGCTCAAGATGGCGCTGAACTGGAACACCGAGGAGGGCTACGACCACGCGGTCCTGGAGTCCCGTACCGCGGGCGGCGACGACTGGACCACGCTGCCCGAGGCGAACGGCCTGACCACCACCACCGTGCCCGAGGAGTGCGGGGCCGGGTTCTTCATCAACGGCCACCCGTTCCTGCGCCGCTACCTCACCCTCGACGCCGGCGGCTGCACCCCGCAGGGCACCAGCGGCACCTGGAACTCCTTCACCGGATCCTCCGGCGGCTGGAAGCAGGTCTCCTTCGACCTGAGCGCGTACGCGGGCAAGACCGTCGAGGTCTCCCTCGCCTACGTCACCGACCCGGGCTCGGGCGGCCGCGGGGTCTTCGCGGACGAGGCGCGCGTGTCGATCGGCGGCACCGACCAGGCGGTCGAGGGCTTCGAGTCCTCGCTCGGCGTCTGGACCGCCCAGGGCGCACCTGCCGGAAGCCCTGATGTTCCGGGCGATTGGTCCCGGTCGGGCGAGCTGTTCAAGTCCTACGCCTCCGTCACTACGCGTGACACCGTGCTCCTGGGCTTCGGCCTGGAGCACGTGCCGGCGGCGGCCGATCGCGCCGTACTCGTCGGTAAGGCGCTCCGCTCGCTGAACCACTGATCAGAGGCCCTGACCGCGCTCACCGTGAGTGACCGGGCACAAAGTCCCCGAGGTCCCGTACTCGTCCTGGAGTGCGGGGCTTCGGGGCGTGTCACAGGATGGTCGATGTCACTCCGAAGCTCACGGAGAGGTAGTGTCGTAAGCGGTCGGGGACATCCCATACAGCTCGCTGGCGGACAGGCCGGCGCACCAACGAGGAGATCGGTTCGTGACGATCCGCGTAGGCATCAATGGTTTTGGCCGAATTGGCCGCAACTACTTCCGGGCGCTCCTGGAGCAGGGAGCGGACATCGAGATCGTCGGTGTCAACGACCTGACTGACAACGCAACCCTGGTTCACCTCCTCAAGTACGACACGATCCTGGGCCGTCTCAAGGCCGAGGTCAGCCACACCGACGACACCATCACCGTCGGCGGCAACACCTTCAAGACCTTTGCCGAGCGCGACCCCGCGAACCTCCCCTGGGGTGAGCTGGGCGCCGACATCGTCATCGAGTCGACCGGCATCTTCACGAAGAAGGCCGACGCCGCCAAGCACATCGCGGCCGGCGCGAAGAAGGTCCTCATCTCGGCTCCGGCCAAGGACGAGGACATCACGATCGTGATGGGCGTCAACCAGGAGAAGTACGACGCGGCCAACCACCACGTCATCTCCAACGCCTCCTGCACCACCAACTGTGTGGCGCCGATGGCCAAGGTCCTCCTCGAGAACTTCGGCATCGTCAAGGGCATGATGACGACGGTCCACGCGTACACGAACGACCAGCGCATCCTGGACTTCCCGCACTCGGACCTGCGCCGGGCGCGCGCCGCCGCCGAGAACATCATCCCGACCACCACCGGTGCCGCCAAGGCCACCGCGCTGGTCATCCCGGAGCTGGCGGGCAAGCTCGACGGCATCGCGATGCGCGTCCCGGTCCCCACCGGTTCCGTGACCGACCTCGTCATCGAGCTCGAGCGCGAAGTCACCAAGGACGAGGTCAACTCGGCCTTCCAGAAGGCCTCTCAGGGCCAGCTGAAGGGCATCCTGGACTACACCGAGGACGCGATCGTCTCTTCCGACATCGTGAACTGGCCGTACTCCTGCACCTTCGACTCCTCCCTGACCATGGTCCAGGGCAAGAGCGTCAAGGTCATCGGCTGGTACGACAACGAGTGGGGCTACTCCAACCGCCTCGTCGACCTGACCGTGTTCGTCGGCGGTCAGCTCTAAGCACCAAGGCAGGCACCACGATGTGAGCACCGGGGCTCGGGCAGCGCGATGAAGCGCTGTACGGGCCCTGTTGCTTGCCTCGTACCCCTCTCGCCCCGCACGGGTAAAGTCCTGGGCTGGGAAAAGGAGTAGAAAACAGCATGAAGACGATCGACGAACTTCTCACCGAGGGCGTATCCGGCAAGCGGGTCTTCGTCCGCGCCGACCTCAACGTGCCGCTCTCGAACGGCGAGATCACCGACGACGGCCGCATCCGCGCCGTGCAGCCGACCATCGCGAAGCTCGCCGAGGCCGGCGCCCGCGTGATCGTGGCCTCGCACCTGGGCCGCCCCAAGGGCGCCCCGGACCCGGCCTTCTCGTTGGCGCCCGCCGCCGCCCGCCTCGGCGAACTGCTCGGTGCGGACGTCGCGTTCGCCACCGACACCGTCGGCGCCTCCGCAAAGGAGACCGTCGCCGGCCTCGCCGACGGCCAGGTCGCCGTCATCGAGAACCTGCGCTTCAACGCCGGTGAGACCGCGAAGGACGACGCCGAGCGCGGCGCCTTCGCGGACCAGCTCGCCGAACTGGCCGACATCTACGTCGGTGACGGCTTCGGCGCTGTCCACCGCAAGCACGCCTCGGTCTTCGACCTCCCCGCGCGCCTCCCGCACGCGGCCGGCTACCTCATCGCCACCGAGGTCGGCGTCCTGAAGAAGCTGACCGCCGAGGTCAAGCGCCCGTACGTGGTCATCCTCGGCGGCGCCAAGGTCTCCGACAAGCTCGCCGTCATCGACGAGCTGCTCGGCAAGGCCGACCGCCTCCTCATCGGCGGCGGCATGGCGTACACCTTCCTCTACGCCAAGGGCTACGAGGTCGGCATCTCCCTGCTCCAGAAGGACCAGGTGGACGTCGTCAAGGAGTACATGGAGCGCGCTGAGAAGAACGGTGTCGAGCTGGTCCTCCCGGTCGACATCCTCGCCTCCAAGGACTTCCCGGACCTGAAGACCAAGGCCCCGGCCGACTTCATCACCGTCGACGCGGACAAGATCCCCGCCGACCAGGAGGGTCTGGACATCGGTCCCAAGACCCGCGAGCTGTACGCCACGAAGATCGCCGACGCGGAGACCGTGTTCTGGAACGGTCCCGTGGGCGTCTTCGAGCACCCCGACTACGCCGGCGGCACCAGCGCCATCGCGCAGGCCCTCGTCGACAGCAGCGCCTTCACCGTCGTCGGCGGTGGCGACTCGGCCGCGGCCGTGCGCACGCTGGGCTTCGACGAGAACGCTTTCGGCCACATTTCGACCGGTGGCGGCGCCTCCCTCGAGTACCTCGAGGGCAAGACGCTCCCCGGCCTCGCCGCACTGGAGGTCTGAACCCTGATGACTGAGAACACCGCCGGCCGTACCCCGCTGATGGCGGGCAACTGGAAGATGAACCTCAACCACCTCGAGGCCATCGCCCACGTCCAGAAGCTCGCCTTCGCCCTGGCCGACAAGGACTACGACTTCGTCGAGGTCGCGGTCCTGCCGCCCTTCGTCGACCTCCGTTCGGTCCAGACCCTGGTCGACGGCGACAAGCTGAAGATCAAGTACGGCGCCCAGGACATCTCGGCGCACGACTCGGGCGCCTACACCGGCGAGATCTCCGGCCCGATGCTCTCGAAGCTGAAGTGCACGTTCGTGGCCGTCGGCCACAGCGAGCGCCGCCAGTACCACGGCGAGAGCGACGAGATCTGCAACGCCAAGGTCAAGGCCGCCTACAAGCACGGGATCACGCCGATCCTGTGCGTCGGCGAGGGCCTGGACATCCGCAAGGCCGGCCGGCAGGTCCCGTACACGCTGAGCCAGCTCGACGGCGGCCTCAAGGACATCCCGGCCGAGCAGGTCGAGTCCATCGTGATCGCGTACGAGCCCGTCTGGGCCATCGGGACCGGCGAAGTCGCCACCCCCGAGGACGCGCAGGAGGTCTGCGGTGCCATCCGAGGCCGTCTCGCGGAGCTGTACTCGCAGGAGCTGGCCGACAAGGTCCGCATCCAGTACGGCGGCTCGGTCAAGTCCGGCAACATCGCCGCGATCATGGCCCAGCCCGACGTCGACGGCGCCCTGATCGGCGGCGCGGCGCTGGACGCGGACGAGTTCGTCAAGATCGTCCGTTTCCGCGACCAGTGACGGTCATCGTGAGTATGCGGTAGGGCGGATCCGTCGTACCCTTGCGGGGGCCGGCAGGCTGAACCAGCTGCCGGCCCCCGTGCTCGTGATCGGCACTGCGGGAAAGCCGGAAAGTCAGTAAGCCCAGAAAGTAGGAATCAGCCGTGATTTTGGGGTTCGAGATCGCCTTGGTCGTCTTCAGCGCCCTGCTGATGCTGCTCGTGCTGATGCACAAGGGCAAGGGCGGCGGTCTTTCCGACATGTTCGGCGGCGGTATGCAGTCGTCGGTCGGCGGCTCCTCGGTCGCGGAGCGCAACCTCGACCGCATCACCGTGGTGATCGGCCTGCTCTGGTTCGCGTGCATCGTCGCCCTCGGTCTGCTCATGAAGGCGAGCAGCTGAACCGTTCTGGCCATTCCGCCGGTCCGGTCGGCTCCCCCCGGCCTATCATGAGGTCCGGCGTTCTTGTCTGGAATGGGTAACTCCACTCCTGGACGGGCGTTGGGCCTTACGTAGACTTGGGCGCCCGCGACGGAATCCACTCACGTTTCGCGGCACCATCACGCAGGGAGTTACGACCGTGGCAAGTGGCAACGCGATCCGTGGTAGTCGGGTCGGAGCGGGGCCGATGGGTGAGGCCGAGCGCGGCGAGTCCGCGCCCCGCCTGCGCATCTCCTTCTGGTGCTCGAACGGGCACGAGACGCAGCCGAGCTTCGCCAGCGACGCGCAGGTGCCGGATACCTGGGACTGCCCGCGCTGCGGGTTCCCGGCCGGCCAGGACCGGGACAATCCGCCCGCGCCGCCGCGCACCGAGCCGTACAAGACGCACCTGGCGTACGTACGGGAGCGGCGGACCGACGCGGACGGCGAGGCGATCCTCGCCGAGGCGCTCGCCAAACTGCGCGGCGAGATCTGACGCGTTCCCACCGAACGACCGACGTGGCATCCGGCCCGGCCCGCAGGAGTCTTCTCTCCTGCAGGCCGGGCCGCTTTGTGTCGGTTGTGCCGCTTGCCATCCCTTAGGTTGGAACCGGCGGGGCACGACAGGACAGGAAGTGGGTTGATGTCCGAGATGAACGCAAACCAGGCCGCCGCGCGCAGCGCGTCGAGCGAGGGTGGTGGTGGGCGACGGGAGGGCCGTACGAGGCTTAACCGGACGCCCGAGTGGGCCGCACTCGGCAAGCACCGGGACGAGCTGGGGCAGACGCATCTGCGGGAGCTGTTCGAGGCGGATCCGGGCCGGGGCAGCGGCTACACCTTGCGGGTCGGAGACCTGCACATCGACTACTCGAAGCACCTCGTGAACGACGAGACGCTGACACTGCTGCGCGAACTGGCCGCGGCGACCGGCGTGGCCGAGCTGCGCGAGGCCATGTTCCGCGGCGAGAAGATCAACACGACCGAGGACCGGGCGGTCCTGCACACCGCGCTGCGCGCACCGGCCGACGCGGTCGTCGAGGTGGACGGGGAGAACGTGGTTCCCGGCGTCCACGCGGTCCTCGGCAAGATGGCGGCCTTCGCCGACCGGGTCCGGTCGGGGGAGTGGACCGGCCACACCGGCAAGCGCATCAAGAACGTCGTCAACGTGGGCATCGGCGGCTCCGACCTCGGTCCGGCGATGGCGTACGAGGCGCTGCGCGCCTTCTCGGACCGCGACCTGACGGTCCGTTTCGTCTCCAACGTGGACGGCGCCGACCTGCACGAGGCCGTACGGGACCTGGACCCGGCCGAGACCCTGTTCATCATCGCGTCGAAGACCTTCACGACGATCGAGACCATCACCAACGCCACCTCGGCGCGGGAATGGCTGCTCGCGGGTGTCGGCGGCGACGAGGCGGCCGTGGCACGGCACTTCGTGGCGCTCTCCACCAACGAGGAGAAGGTCGCCGGGTTCGGCATCGACACGGCCAACATGTTCGAGTTCTGGGACTGGGTCGGCGGGCGCTACTCCTTCGACTCCGCGATCGGGCTGTCCCTGATGATCGCGATCGGTCCGGACGCGTTCCGGGAACTGCTCGGCGGATTCCACGCCATGGACGAGCACTTCCGCACGGCGCCCGCCGAGGAGAACGCCCCGCTGCTGCTGGGCCTGTTGGGGATCTGGTACGGGGCCTTCTTCGACGCGCAGTCGCACGCGGTGCTCCCGTACAGCCACTACCTCTCCCGGTTCACCGCGTACTTGCAGCAGCTGGACATGGAGTCCAACGGCAAGTCGGTGGACCGCGAGGGCAACCCGGTGGACTGGCAGACCGGGCCGGTGGTGTGGGGCACGCCCGGCACCAACGGCCAGCACGCCTACTACCAGTTGATCCACCAGGGCACCCGGGTGATCCCGGCGGACTTCATCGGCTTCGCGCGGCCGGTGGGCGAACTGTCGCCGGCGCTGGCGGCCCAGCACGACCTGCTGATGGCGAACTTCTTCGCGCAGACGCAGGCACTGGCCTTCGGCAAGACGGCGGACGAGGTCAGGGCGGAGGGCGTCGCCGAACCGCTGGTCCCGCACAAGACCTTCGCGGGCAACCACCCGACGACGACGATCCTGGCGACCGAGCTCACTCCGGCGGTCCTGGGTCAGCTGATCGCGCTCTACGAGCACAAGGTGTTCGTCCAGGGCGCGGTGTGGAACATCGACTCCTTCGACCAGTGGGGCGTGGAGCTCGGCAAGGTACTGGCCAAGCGGATCGAGCCGGTGCTCACCGACGGCACGGAGGTACCGGGCCTGGACGCGTCGACGCGCGCGCTGGTGTCCGCGTACCGCTCGCTGCGGGGGCGCTGACGGTAACCACCGACAGACGCTGACAGGGCCCGCTCTCCGTGGGGAGGGCGGGCCCTGTCGTGTTCCAGGGTTCTACGGGTTCTACGGGATCAGGCGGAGGACGGGGGGTACATGGCCGCCGGGAGCTTCACGGCCGCCGCGCGGTCGAGGAGCCACAGGGTGCGGGAGCGGCCGTACGCGGCGGCCGCCGGCGCCTGGACCTCGCCCGCTCCGCCCAGCGCGATCGCCACCGCTCCGGCCTTGTCCTCGCCGGCCGCCAGCAGCCAGACCTCGCGGGCCGCCCGGATCGCCGGGAGGGTGAGCGAGATGCGGGTCGGCGGAGGCTTGGGCGCGCCGTGGACGCCGACGACGGTGCGCTCGCTCTCGCGGGACGCCGGGTGCTCGGGGAAGAGGGAGGCCACGTGCGTGTCCGGACCCACGCCCAGCATCAGGACGTCGAAGCGGGGTACCGGGCCGTGGTCCTCGGGGCCGGAGGCCTTCCGGAGCTCCTCCGCGTAGGAGGCGGCCGCAGCGTCCACGTCGTCCCCGTACGGGCCGTCGGAGGCGGGCATGGCGTGGACCCGCGCGGGGTCCACCGGGACGGCGTCCAGCAGGGCCTCGCGGGCCTGCACGTGGTTGCGCTCGGGGTCGTCGCCGGGCACGTAGCGCTCGTCCCCCCACCACAGGTCGATCCGCGACCAGTCGATGGCGTCGCGGGCGGGGGCCGCGGCCAGCGCGGCGAGCAGGCCGTTGCCGTTGCGGCCGCCGGTGAGGACCACGGACGCGGTGCCGCGGGCCGCCTGTGCGTCCACGATCTTCGTGATCAGCCGGGCGGCCGCGGCCTGGGCCATCAGCTCCTTGTCCCGGTGGACGACGACCTGGGGAGTCGTCATACCCATGTGCTGCCGCCTTGTCGGTAGTTCTGAGTTCGGGTGCGGGTCCGGATGCCGCTGCGCGGGCCTTCCCCCACCCCGCCCCTTCCCGAAACCGGGGCTCCGCCCCGGACCCCATACGAGCGCTGCGCGGGGTCCGGGGCGGAGCCCAGGGGAACGGTGGAAGGGCGGGTAGGGGACGGCCCCGCGCAGCGGTCCGTGTGTGCTACTTCGCCGCGGCCTTCTTGGCCGGCTTCGCCGGAGCGTGCTTCGCCGCCGGAGCCTCAGCCTTGGCCGGGGCCTCCGCCTTCGCGGGAGCCGGCTTCGCCGACGCCGGCTCTGCCGTGGGGGCCAGGCGGGCCACGCCGAACTTCAGCGAGGCCTCGTAGGTGTTGTCCGGGTCCAGGCGGCGGAGCTCCTCCGCCAGCAGCTCGGCCGTGTCGCGGCGCTTCAGCGCCACCGCCCGGTCGGGCTGCCCCGGCATGCACAGCGTGGCCAGTGCCCCGTCCGCCCGGTCCAGGACGATCTCGCCGTCCTTGGTCTCCAGGCGCACCGCGGTGAGCCCGGGGCCCGCCGAGGAGGTGCGCTTGACGGGGACCTGGAGCCGGTCCGCGAGCCACATAGCCAGCAGCTCGCAGCTCGGGTTGTCGTCCTCGCCCTCGACCGTCGCCGAGGACACCGAGTGGACCTGCTGGTCGAGCGCCGCCGCCAGCATGGAGCGCCACGGGGTGATCCGGGTCCAGGACAGGTCCGTGTCCCCGGGTGCGTACGCCGTCGCCCGGCTGCCGAGCGCCTCGATCGGATCCTCGCAGGAGTAGGTGTCCGTGATCCGGCGCTGGCCGAGCGACCCCAGGGGGTCGCCCGCCAGGTCCTGCGGAGCACCCTCCGGCCACCAGACGACGACGGGCGCGTCCGGGAGGAGGAGCGGGAGAACCACCGACTGGGCGTGGTCGACCAGTTCGCCGTGCAGGCGCAGGACAACCGTTTCGCCGGTGCCGGAGTCCGTCCCCACGCGGACTTCCGCGTCGAGACGGGCGCCCTGGCGACTGCGCGGCGAGCGGCTGACCCGCTTGATGACGACGACGATCCGCGAAGGGTGTTCGCGGGACGCGTCGTTCGCCGACTTGAGCGCGTCGTACGCGTTCTCCTCGTCGGTCACGATCACCAGCGTGAGCACCATCCCGATGGCAGGCGTGCCGATGTCCCGGCGCGCCTGCACCAACGAGGCGTTGATCTTGCTGGAGTTGGTCTCCGTGAGGTCGATCTTCATGGCCGGCGCCAGCTCCGTCCGTCTCGTGCGAGCATCTCGTCCGCCTCGACCGGTCCCCAGGTGCCCGACGGGTACTGCGCGGGCTTGCCGTGCGTGTCCCAGTACCGCTCGATCGGGTCGAGGATGTTCCAGGACAGCTCGACCTCCTGGTGGCGCGGGAACAGGTTCGCGTCACCCAGCAGCACGTCGAGGATCAGCCGCTCGTAGGCCTCGGGGCTCGACTCCGTGAAGGACTCGCCGTAGGCGAAGTCCATCGTCACGTCCCGGACCTCCATGGAGGTGCCCGGAACCTTGGAACCGAAGCGCACCGTCACGCCCTCGTCCGGCTGGACCCGGATGACCAGGGCGTTCTGCCCCAGCTCCTCGGTCGCGCCCGACTCGAACGGAAGGTACGGGGCCCGCTTGAAGACGACCGCGATCTCGGTCACCCGGCGGCCCAGGCGCTTGCCCGTCCGCAGGTAGAACGGGACGCCCGCCCAGCGGCGGTTGTTGATCTCCAGGCGGATGGCCGCGTAGGTGTCGGTCTTCGACTTGGGGTCGATGCCGTCCTCTTCGAGGTACCCGACGACCTTCTCGCCGCCCTGCCACGCCGCCGAGTACTGGCCGCGCACGGTGTGCTTGCCCAGGTCCTCGGGCAGCTCCACGGCGGTCAGCACCTTGAGCTTCTCGGCGACCAGCGCCTTGGGGTGGAAGGAGCCGGGCTCCTCCATCGCCGTGAGAGCCAGCAGCTGGAGCAGGTGGTTCTGGATGACGTCGCGGGCCGCGCCGATGCCGTCGTAGTAGCCGGCCCGACCGCCGATGCCGATGTCCTCGGCCATGGTGATCTGTACGTGGTCCACGTACGACCGGTTCCAGATCGGCTCGAACATCGTGTTGGCGAAGCGGAGCGCCAGGATGTTCTGGACGGTCTCCTTGCCCAGGTAGTGGTCGATCCGGAAGACCTCGTTGGGCGGGAAGACGTCGTGCACGAGCTGGTTGAGCTCCTGTGCACTGGTCAGGTCGTGCCCGAACGGCTTCTCGATGACCGCGCGCCGCCAGGAGCCCTCCTTCTGGTCCGCCAGCCCGTGCTTCTTGAGCTGGGCGACGACCTTGGGGAAGAACTTCGGCGGGACGGACAGGTAGAAGGCGAAGTTGCCGCCGGTGCCCTGCGCCTTGTCCAGCTCCTCGATCGTCGACTTCAGCGTCTCGAACGCCTGGTCGTCGTCGAAGTCGCCCTGGACGAAGCGGCAGCCCTGTACCAGCTGCTGCCAGACCTCTTCGCGGAAGGGGGTGCGCGCGTGCTCCTTGACCGCGTCGTGAACCTCCTGCGCGAAGTCCTCGTCCTGCCACTCCCGTCGGGCGAAGCCGATCAGGGAGAAGCCCGGCGGGAGCAGCCCGCGGTTGGCGAGGTCGTAGACGGCAGGCATCAGCTTCTTGCGCGACAGGTCACCCGTAACGCCGAAAATGACCAGGCCGGACGGCCCCGCGATGCGCGGGAGCCGCCGGTCCTGTGCGTCACGAAGCGGGTTCGCTCCGTTTACAGACAAAGTGTTCAGGCCTCCGTGGGGGCGAGGCGCTCAAGCTCCGCCTCGGTCGACTTCAGCAGGTCGTTCCAGGACACCGCGAACTTCTCGACGCCCTCTTCTTCGAGCAGCTGCACCACATCGTCGTACGAAATGCCCAGCTTCGCGACCGCGGCGAGCTCGGCGCGCGACTGCTCGTACGTGCCGCTGATGGTGTCGCCCTCGACCACGCCGTGGTCGGCGGTGGCCTCGAGGGTGCCCTCGGGCATGGTGTTCACGGTGCCGGGGGCGACCAGGTCCACCACGTACAGGGTGTCCTTGTAGGCCGGGTCCTTGACGCCGGTCGAGGCCCAGAGCGGACGCTGCTTGTTGGCGTGCGCCTTGTCCAGGGCGGCCCAGCGCTCGGTGGAGAAGACCTCTTCGTAGGCCTCGTAGGCCAGACGGGCGTTCGCGAGCGCCGCCTTGCCCTTGAGGGCCTTGGCCTCGTCGGTGCCGACGGAGTCCAGGCGCTTGTCGATCTCGGAGTCCACGCGGGACACGAAGAAGGAGGCGACCGAGTGGATCTTGGAGAGGTCCAGGCCCGCGGCCTTCGCCTTCTCCAGGCCCGCCAGGTACGCGTCCATGACCTCGCGGTAGCGCTCCAGCGAGAAGATCAGCGTGACGTTGACGCTGATGCCCTTGCCGATGACCTCGGTGATCGCCGGCAGGCCGGCCTTGGTCGCCGGGATCTTGATGAGCGTGTTCGGACGGTCCACCAGCCACGCGAGCTGCTTGGCCTCGGCGATGGTCGCCGGGGTGTTGTGGGCCAGGCGCGGGTCGACCTCGATCGAGACCCGGCCGTCCTGGCCCTCGGTCGCGTCGTAGACCGGGCGCAGGATGTCGGCGGCGTCGCGGACGTCCGCCGTGGTGATCATGCGGATCGCCTCTTCGACGGTGACCTTGCGGGCGGCCAGGTCGGCGAGCTGCTGCCCGTACCCGTCGCCGCCGCTGATCGCCTTCTGGAAGATCGCCGGGTTGGTGGTGACACCCACCACGTGCTGCTGGTCGATGAGCTCGGCCAGGTTGCCGGACGTGATCCGCTTGCGGGACAGGTCGTCCAGCCAGATCGCGACGCCCTCGTCGGAAAGGCGCTTCAGTGCGTCTGTCATGGGAATTGCATCTCCTACTGGTCTGGGTGCGGGAGTCAGCGCGCGGCGGCGGCGAGCGACTCGCGTGCGGCGGCGGTCACGGCTTCGGCGGTGAGACCGAACTCGCGGTAGAGGACGGCGCCGTCGGCCGAGGCGCCGAAGTGCTCCAGCGAGACGATCCGGCCCGCGTCGCCGACGTAGCGGTGCCAGGTCAGGCCGATGCCGGCCTCGACCGCGACACGCGCCTTGACCGAAGGCGGCAGGACGCTGTCCTTGTACTCCTGGGTCTGCTCCTCGAACCACTCGACGGACGGCATCGAGACGACCCGGGCCGGGACGCCCTCGGCCTGCAGCGCCTCGCGCGCGGCGACGGCGAGCTGGACCTCGGAACCGGTGCCGATGAGGACGACCTGGGCGTCAGCGGCCTCGCCCTGGGGGCCCGTGGCCTCGAAGAGCACGTACCCGCCCTTGGCGGCGTCCTCGTTGCGCTCGTAGGTCGGCACGCCCTGGCGGGTCAGCGCCAGTCCGTGCGGGGCGCCCTTGCCGAAGACCTTGGTGTGGCGCTTGAGGATCTCGCGCCAGGCGACGGCGGTCTCGTTCGCGTCGGCCGGGCGGACCACGTTCAGGCCCGGGATGGCGCGCAGCGCGGCGACGTGCTCGACCGGCTGGTGGGTCGGGCCGTCCTCGCCGAGGCCGATGGAGTCGTGCGTCCACACGTAGGTGACGGGCACGTGCATCAGCGCGGAGAGGCGCACGGCGTTGCGCATGTAGTCGGAGAACACCAGGAAGGTGCCGCCGTAGATGCGGGTGTGGCCGTGCAGGGCGATGCCGTTCATGGCCGCGGCCATGGCGTGCTCGCGGATGCCGAAGTGGATGGTGCGGCCGTACGGGTCGGCCTCCGGCAGCGGGTTGCCCACCGGCAGGAACGAGGAGTTCTTGTCGATGGTGGTGTTGTTGGAGCCGGCCAGGTCGGCCGAGCCGCCCCACAGCTCCGGGATGACCGCGCCGAGCGCTTCGAGGACCTTGCCCGAGGCGGCGCGGGTGGCGACGCCCTTGCCGGCCTCGAAGACGGGGAGCTTGTCCTCCCAGCCCGCGGGCAGCTCGTTGGCGTTGATGCGGTCGAACTCGGCGGCGCGCTCCGGGTTGGCGGTGCGCCAGGCGGAGAACTCCTTCTCCCACGCGGCGCGGGCCTCGCGGCCGCGGTCGCCGAGAGCGCGGGTGTGCGCGATGACCTCGTCGGAGACCTCGAAGGTCTGCTCCGGGTCGAAGCCGAGCACGCGCTTGGTGGCGGCGACCTCGTCGTTGCCGAGGGCCGAGCCGTGCGAGGCCTCGGTGCCCTGGGCGTGCGGGGCCGGCCAGGCGATGATCGAGCGGGCCGCGATGAAGGAGGGGCGCTCCGTCTCGGCCTTGGCGGCCTGCAGGGCGGCGAACAGCGCCTTCGGGTCGAGGTCGCCGTTCTCCTGCTGCGCGACGCGCTGGACGTGCCAGCCGTACGCCTCGTAGCGCTTGAGGGTGTCCTCGGAGACGGCCGTCTCCGTGTCGCCCTCGATGGAGATGTGGTTGTCGTCCCACAGCAGCACCAGGTTGCCGAGCTTCTGGTGGCCGGCCAGCGCGGACGCCTCGTGGGAGATGCCCTCCTGGAGGCAGCCGTCGCCCGCGATCGCGTAGACCATGTGGTCGAACGGGGAGGCGCCCGTGGGAGCCTCGGGGTCGAACAGGCCGCGCTCGTAGCGGGCGGCCATCGCCATGCCCACCGCGTTGGCGATGCCCTGGCCCAGCGGGCCGGTGGTGGTCTCGACGCCCGCGGTGTGGCCGTACTCCGGGTGGCCCGGGGTCTTCGAACCCCAGGTGCGGAAGGCCTTCAGGTCGTCCAGCTCGAGCCCGAACCCGCCGAGGTACAGCTGGGTGTAGAGGGTCAGCGAGGAGTGACCCGCGGAGAGCACGAAACGGTCGCGGCCGACCCACTCCGGGTCCGCCGGGTCGTGCCGCATCACCTTCTGGAAGAGGGTGTACGCGGCGGGGGCCAGGCTCATCGCCGTGCCGGGGTGGCCGTTACCGACCTTCTGGACCGCGTCGGCGGCCAGGATCCGGGCGGTGTCGACAGCACGCTGGTCCAGTTCGGTCCAGTCGAGCTCTGTGGTCGTCGGCTTGGTGCTCACCGTGGGTCAGGGCTCCTCTCCACATGTCTGGTTCCCGGTGACGAACGGTGCACCGGCGCGATTCCGAGCCTACCCCCGCCACAGCGTGCAGCTATTCGAGTACCCGCGGTCCGCTCGTGACGTCTGAGCGCCGATCGGACCAACACGGGGCGACCCCCGCGCGGGACGAGCCAATGGCTACGTCTAGAGTGGCGTGGTACGCGCAAGCCTTTACGGGACCTTCATGTTTAAAAGGTTCACGTCGGAGCTTGCTGGATTCTCTGTCAGGGGTGTGCGTGACGGCCGTCGAATCCCGTCCAGCGGGGGTGCTCGGGACGAGCCCCAACCACCGGCCGTTCGGGGCCCGGGCCATGGCTTTCGTGGCACTGACCAAGCCGCGGATCATCGAGCTTCTGCTCATCACGACCGTGCCGGTGATGTTCCTCGCCGAGCAGGGCGTGCCTTCGCTGTGGCTGGTCCTCGCCACCTGCTTCGGCGGTTACCTGTCCGCGGGCGGCGCCAACGCGCTGAACATGTACATCGACCGCGACATCGACGCGCTGATGGACCGGACCTCGGGACGCCCGCTGGTGACCGGCATGGTCAGCCCGCGCGAGTGCCTGGTCTTCGGCATCACCCTCGGGATCGCGTCCACGCTGTTCTTCGGGCTGCTGATCAACTGGCTGTCGGCCGCGCTCGCGCTCGGCGCGCTCCTCTTCTATGTCGTCGTCTACACGATGCTGCTGAAGCGGCGCACCTCGCAGAACATCGTCTGGGGCGGCATCGCCGGCTGCATGCCGGTGCTCATCGGCTGGTCGGCCGTGAAGAACGAGGTCTCGTGGGCCGCCGTCATCCTCTTCCTCGTCATCTTCTTCTGGACGCCGCCGCACTACTGGCCGCTGTCGATGAAGGTGAAGGACGACTACGCGCGGGTCGGCGTGCCGATGCTGCCGGTCGTGGCGGGCAACAAGGCCGTGGCCAAGCAGATCGTCCTCTACAGCTGGGTGATGGTGGCGGTCTCGCTGCTGCTCACCCCGCTGGGGTACACCGGCTGGTTCTACACCTCGGTCGCCCTGGTGGCCGGCGGCTGGTGGCTGTGGGAGGCGCACGGGCTCAACGCCCGCGCCAAGTCGGGCGTGACGGGCGCGAAGCTCAAGGAGATGCGGCTGTTCCACTGGTCGATCACCTACGTGTCGCTGCTGTTCGTCGCCGTCGCGGTGGATCCCTTCCTCCGTTGATCCTTCTCCGGTGAACCTTCCTCCGTTCGTTACCGGCCGGTAGCATGCCTTTCATGGCAGACACCGAGGAGACCGCCGCCACGGCGGACAAGAAGCAGGACCGTACGGCCGCGAAGCTGGCCAAGCAGATCGGCGCGTTCGCCAAGCAGCACGGCGGCGCCGAGGGCCACCTCGCGCACATCGGCCAGGCGGGCACCCGGATCGTCCTCGTCGGCACCGACGGCGAGTGGGGCGACCTGGTGGCCCCGGCGTACGACACCGCGCAGCTCGCGGCCGAGAAGGCCGGGCTGACCCTCCACGAGGAGTTCGACGGCGAGTTCGCCGCGCGGGTGCGGACGGGGCCGTACGAGTGGTCCCGGATGGCCGGAATGCAGCTCGGCGGAACCGCGAATCCCGCGGCCTGAACCGGTCGATCTTGGCTTGATCATTGGCTTGATCGTTTCCGCGTCATCCGCTCGGTCAACAGCGCGAGCAACACCTCACACCCCGCTCACCCGTTAGGACGTGTGGAAGCCCCTTCCTCACGTCCGCAACGGGATGCCCGGATGATCGAAACGCCGCCCCTGGTGGACCAGTACTGCCAGGGAGTGCTCCGCACGGAGCTCGGCCTCGCCACCTTCGAGGCCCAGCTGCTCCCCTCGGCCGGCCCGCCCGCCGCCGGCACCACCTTCTTCGACACCCAGACCGGCTTCGCCGTGCGCCGCTGGTGCCCGCCGCTGCTCGGGCTCGAACCGCACTGCGCCCCCGTCCACTACCTCGCCCGGCGGCGCGAGCTGGGCGCCGCCGAGTCGGCCCGCCGACTGCTGCGCGGCTGCGGGGTCGGCGCCCGGCTCGTGGACACCGGCGTGTCCGGGGACCTCACGGGGCCCAAGGAACTCGCCCTGGCGGGCGGCGCGGAGGCCTTCGAGCTGGTGCGGCCGGAGCTGCTGGCCGAAGAGGCGGCGGACACCTCCGGGACCGTGGCCGCCTTCCTGGCCAACCTCGCGGGGGCGGTCCATCACGCCGCCGCCGGAGCCGTGGCCTTCACCTGCGGAGCCGGGGAGGGGGGTCGCGCCTGGGCGGCGGCACTCGAAGCCGCGCCCGAGCCGCCCGGTCCGGGCGAGGTGCGGGGCGCGGCCGGGCGCTGGCTGGCCGGGCGCGCCAAGGGCGGGGCCGTACGGGACCCCGTACTCCTGCGGCACCTGGCGTGGAGCGCGGTGTCCTCGGGGCTGCCGCTCCAGCTGCACACGGGCGGGGAGTCGGGGGCACCGGAGCGGCTGACCGGGTTCGTACGGGCGACCGAGGGCCTGGGCGCGCGGCTGGTCCTGATCGGCGGGTACCCCCACCACCGGCAGGCCGCTCGGCTGGCCGCGGCCTTCCCGCACGTCCACGCCGACCTCGGCGCGGCGCTGGGGGCCACGGGGGCGCGGGCGGCCGCCGTGCTGGCGGAGTGCCTGGAGACCGCGCCCTTCGGAAAGCTGATGTTCTCCGGCGGCGGACGCCAACTGCCCGAGCTGCACGCGGTGGGCGCGCTGGTCTTCCGGGAGGCGCTCGGCCGGGTGCTCGGCGGCTGGGTCGCCGACGGCTCCTGGTCCTGGCGGGACGCGGAGCGGGTGGCGGCGATGGTCGCGGCGGGCAACGCGCGCCGGGTCTACCGGCTGGACGAACGGGGCTGACGGGTGGGCCCGACGGGCGGGGCCGACGGGCGGGCCCGACGGTCGGGCCCGCCGAGCGCGCCCGGCGGCCGCGGCCGACAAGCGGGACCGACGCCCGGAGGGCGCCCGGAGGGTCAGACCGCGGCGAGCCGGGCGTCGCTCTGCGCGGGGATCCCGGCCTGCTCGGACGGACGCTCGCGCAGGCTCAGCGCCACCCGGACCACCGAGATCCACACCAGGCAGGAGCCGAGCATGTGGGCCGCCACGAGGGCCTCGGGCACGTCGGTGAAGTACTGGACGTAGCCGACGGCGCCTTGGGCGAGCAGCACGATCAGCAGGTCCCGGGCGCGCGCCCGGGTGTCCAAGGGGGCGTCGACCACGCGCAGCACCAGCCACATCGCGACGGCGAGCGCGCACACCACCCAGGCGGAGACCGCGTGGACGTGGGCGGTGGCCGACCAGTCGAACGGCATCCGCCTGATCTCGCTGCTGTCGCCGGCGTGCGGGCCGGAACCGGTGACCACCGTGCCCGCCGCGATCAGCACGACGGTGGCCGCGAGCAGCGCCCAGGAGAGCTTGCGAACCGGAGCGGGCACGCGCGGCCGGGCCGGGCCGTCACCCTCGCGGGTGCGCTGCCAGGTGATCGTCGTCACGGTGATCAGCGAGGTGGCGAGCATGAAGTGCCCGGCCACGCTGTAGGGGTTGAGGCCCGTCAGGACGGTGATGCCGCCCAGGACCGCGTTGCCCATCACGATGGCGAACTGGAGCCAGCCGAGCCGGGTCAGCGAGCGGCGCCACGGCGTGGCGCAGCGGGCGGCGGTGATCGCCCAGCCAACGGCCGCGCAGAGCACGTACGTCAGCATGCGGTTGCCGAACTCGATGGCGCCGTGGAAGCCCTGTTCCTGGGTCACGATCAGGCTGTCGCCGGTGCACTTGGGCCAGGTGTCGCAGCCGAGACCGGATCCGGTCAGCCGCACCGCGCCGCCGGTGACGACGATGACGACGCTCATGATCACCGCTGCGAACGCGGCCCGCTGGACGGTCCGGGGTGACGGCGTCCAGCGGCGGGCGAGATATGCGAGGGGGGTCAACACGGCGTTTATCGTACGCGGACACTTGTGCAAAGTTTCACGAGGGGGTGGCGGCTGCTCCGTCGGGGCCGAAGGCCAGGCGGAACCGGGCCCCGGCCGGGTCGCCTTCCGCATGCCACCACACGAGGACCCGCCAATGCGCGGCCTCGCCCGGGTAGTCGGCCGAGGCCGCGAAGCCGCGTACCAATTCGGCCCCTACATCCTCGGCTGTCCTATTTCTCACTTCCGCCCCGCTGTGCCAGGGATGTGGCTGTACGTTCCACAGTCCGTCGTGGCCGCGGACCTCGACGCGCCACACCGCGACCCAGGGGGTCACCTCCAGCATCGTGTGGACCTGGTCGGCCTCCAGGCCCAGCCGGGCGGCGATCTCCGCCTCGGGCACGCCCTGGACCCGGGCGGCCACCACCGCCTGGGGCAGCAGCCGTTCGGGCAGCAGCCCGCGCGTGCGCAGACCGGACAGGGAGGCGAAGGACAGGAAGCGCAGCCGCAGTTCGAGCTGGCGGCCGATGTGGTCCAGGGCCTCCTCGGCCTCCTGCGACTCGTCGGAGCCGGGATCGGCGAGCAGCAGCCGCCGGAAGGAGCCCTCCGCGTCGACCGCCCAGGCCACGGACTCCTCGGCCAGGCCCAGCTCCGCGAGCCGGTCGCCGAGGAACACCTTCGCCTGCGCGAGGCCCCGCTGATTGACCGGATCCTCCTGGTCCAAGGCCGCCCAGACCTCCACCGCGCCGCGCGTCAGGTCCCGGGCCCGCTCGCCGGCGGCCTGCTCCATGGCGCTCGGGCCGCTCTCGGAGCCGGGGCCCAGCGGATGCCTGGGCAGCCGCTCCCCGTCGCTGAGGGGCCAGGACAGCCAGACCCCCCGGTTGATCAGGCCCCGGGCGTACCAGCGGGCGTACTCGGCTGCGTGCCCGGCCGCCTGCTGCGAGAACCGCAGCCCCTCCTCGATGGCGGCCAGGGCCCCGGCCCGGTCCCCGTCGGCGAACCGGCGGGCCGCCAGGTCACCGAGGCGCAGACCAAGCCGGGCCGCGCACTCGGCGTCGGTGCGGGCCGGCTCGCGCAGGGCTCCGATCAGTTCGGCCAGCAGGGCGTCGGCCTCCGCGGGCTCCGCGTGCGCCGCGCCCGACCGGATCCGTGCCCACTGTTCGTCCAGCCGCAGAACGGCTTCCCGCTGCGCCATGCCGCCCCCCGGCGTCTGTGGTGCGCTCCCCTGTGGAGGCGACCATCCTCCTGCCGGGGCAACGCTCGGGGGAAGGGATTCACTCCCAGCGGAACCAGCGCGCCGCGGCCCCCAGGCCGAGTACCGCCCAGGCGGCCAGGATCGCAGCGTCGCCCCAGGGCAGCGCTGCCCCGTTCTGGAGCACCTCGCGCAGCCCGTCGGAGAGTGCGGAGATCGGGAGCAGGCCGAGGACGGACTGGACCGCGCCGGGGAACTTCTCCATCGGCACGATCACCCCGCCACCGACCAGGAGCAGCAGGAAGACCAGGTTGGCGGCGGCCAGGGTGGCCTCCGCCCGCAGGGTGCCGGCCATCAGCAGGCCGAGCCCGGAGAAGGCGGCGGTCCCGAGCAGGATCAGCACGGCGACGGACAGCGGGTTCCCGTGCGGGGACCAGCCCAGGGCGAAGGCGATCACCGTCAGCAGTGCGATCTGCAGCACCTCGGTGACCAGCACGGACAGCGTCTTGGCGGCCATCAGCGCCCAGCGCGGCAGCGGGGAGGCCCCGAGCCGCTTGAGGACCCCGTAGCGCCGGTCGAAGCCGGTGGCGATGGCCTGGCCGGTGAAGGCGGTGGACAGCACGGCCAGCGCCAGGATCCCGGGGGCGAGGAAGTCCACCGACTTCCCGGCGCCGGTGTCGACGATGTCGACGGCGGAGAAGAGGGTCAGCAGCAACGCCGGGATGATCACGGTCAGCAGGAGCTGCTCCCCGTTGCGCAGCAGCATCCGGGTCTCCAGCGCGGTCTGCGCCAGGATCATGCGGGACACGGGCGCGGCCCCCGGGCGGGGGGTGAACGTACCGGCGCTCATGCGCGCAGCTCCTTACCGGTCAGCTCCAGGCTGTGCATTTCCGGGGGACAACCCCCGGACCCCCGGCGAGGGGCGGTGGCGATCGGCGTCATGAACGCAGCTCCTTACCGGTGAGCTCCAGAAAAACGTCTTCGAGGGTGTGCCGCTCCACCGAGAGGCTGTCGGGCATCACCCCGTGCTGGGCGCACCAGGAGGCGACGGTGGCCAGGAGCTGGGGGTCGACGTCGCCGGTGACCCGGTAGACGCCGGGGAGGAGCTCGGCGGCCTGGGTGCCGTCGGGCAGGGCCTTCAGCAGCGAGGCGAGGTCGAGGGCGGGCCGGCCCGTGAAGCGCAGGGTGTTCTCGGCGCCGCCGCGGCACAGCGCCTCGGGGGTGCCGTGGGCGATGACCTTGCCGGCGTCGACGATGGCGACCTCGTCCGCGAGCTGCTCGGCCTCGTCCATGTGGTGGGTGGTGAGCACGACGGAGACCCCGTCTGCGCGCAGTTCCCGTACGAGTTCCCAGGTCGCGCGGCGGGCCTGCGGGTCGAGGCCGGCGGTCGGCTCGTCCAGGAAGACCAGCTCGGGGCGGCCGACGACGGCCATGGCGAGGGCCAGGCGCTGCTGCTGGCCGCCGGAGAGCCGGCGGTAGGCGGTGCGGCCGCAGCCGCCGAGGCCGAGGCGTTCCACCAGGGTGGGGACGTCCAGGGGGTCGGCGTAGAGCTTGGCCATGTGGCGCAGCATCTCGACGGCCCGGGCGCCGGAGTAGACGCCGCCGGACTGCAGCATCACGCCGATGCGCGGGCGCAGGGACTCGGCCTGCGCGACGGGGTCGAGGCCGAGGACGCGGACGGATCCGGCGTCGGGGCGGCGGTAGCCCTCGCAGGTTTCCACAGTGGTCGTTTTGCCCGCGCCGTTGGGACCAAGGACTGCGGTGACCGAGGCCCTCCGGACGGTGAGGTCCAGGCCGTCCACCGCGGTTTTGGGGCCGTACCGCTTCACCAGTCCGCGGATTTCCACGGCGGGGTCGTTGCTCATGGGGAGTGAGTCTACGGAGCCACGGGAGGTGACCGGGGTGGGGCCGTAGGTCCCGCCCCCGAAGGGTCACCGACCTGCGCATTCGTGACTTTTTCGTCCGCTCGGGAGCAGGGCCGGGGTCTAACGTCGAATGGTGAACAGCATCGCTCAGAACGTCGAAGCCACCTCGGGGCAGGCCGAGCACAAGGCCCATGACCTCGGGCATCCGCCGCGCTACTTCGTCTCGGCGATGCTCGCGGGCGCCTACATCGCCGTCGGCGAGGTGCTGCTCCTGGTCGCGATCTCGCCGTTCGTGGCCAAGGGTTCGCCGGCCGTGAAACTGCTGGAGGGTGCGGTCTTCCCGATCGCCCTGACCATCGTGATGTTCGCCGGCGCCCAGCTCTTCACCAGCAATGTGATGGTCATGCTGGTCGGCGCGCTGTCCGGGCGGACCGGTCCCAGGGACCTGATCCTGTCCTGGACGCTCTCCCTGGCCGGGAACCTGGTCGGAGCCTTCGCCTTCGGGGCCATGGTGCACGCCTCGGGCGTGGCCTCCTCGCCCTTGGCGCGGTCCATGCTCACCGAGATGGTGCACGGGAAGACGGCGCTGAGCGGCGGACAGCTGTTCTGGCGCGCGGTGCTCTGCAACATGCTCGTCTGCCTGGCCATCTGGATGTTCACCCGGGCCCGCGGCGATGCCGCCAAGATTTTCGTCCTGTGGCTGCCGGTGGCTGTTTTCGTCGCCGTCGGATTCGAACACTGTGTAGCGAACATGGCTGTTTTCAGCCTCGCGATCCTGGATGGCTCAGCCGGACTCGGTGATCTTTTCCGGAATCTGATGTTCACCGTGCCGGGGAACGTCGTGGGCGGGGGATTGCTGGTGGGAGCCGTCTATTGGTTCACCGGCGGGGCCCTGCGCGAAGGCGGAGCGTCGACCTCCGTATAACGCTCCGTGGATAAATAAGGTAACCCTTAGTGATGGAGGCCACCAGAGGTGGCCTCCATCACGGCTTGTCGGGGCCCGACTAATTACGCAACAATGGCGTTGTGAAATACGGCGAACGGATGAGCGAGGCCCCCCAGGGCGAACTCGCGACCGGGGAGCGGTCAACCCGCAACCGGGTCGCGCGGTCGATCCTGGACCACGGTCCCTCCACCGTCGCCGACCTCGCCCAGCGCCTCGGCCTCACCCAGGCCGCCGTTCGCCGCCACCTCGACACGCTCGTCGCCGACGACGTGGTCGAACCCCGTGAGCAGCGTGTGTACGGTGCGCGGACCCGAGGGCGGCCCGCCAAGGTCTTCGCGCTGACCGACTGCGGTCGTGACGCCTTCGACCAGTCCTACGACTCGCTCGCCGCCGACGCCATGCGCTGGATCGCGCAGGTCGCCGGGGGCGGGGAGCAGGGCGAGGCGGCCGTGGCCGCCTTCGCGAAGGCCAGGCTCACGGCGCAGGCCGAGACCTACCGCGAAGCCGTGGAAGCGGCCGACCCGGCGGAGCGCACCGAGGCCCTTGCCAGGGCGTTGACCGGAGACGGGTACGCTGCTACGGCAAAGAGCGCTCCCGGTCCGCACAGCGGTGAACAGCTCTGCCAGCACCACTGCCCGGTCGCACACGTCGCCGAGCAGTTCCCGCAGCTCTGCGAGGCGGAGACCGAGGTCTTCTCCCGATTGCTCGGGACGCATGTGCAGCGTCTCGCCACGATCGCCCACGGCGACGGGGTGTGCACGACGTTCATTCCGCGCAGCGGAAACGGCGCCGCTGCCACGGGCGCCACACAGACCGACACATCAGTATCTGCAAGTACGGCCGGGAGGAACCCCGCATGACCACGGAGACTGCTCACCCTGAGCTCGATGGCCTGGGCACCTACGAATACGGATGGGTCGACTCCGACGCGGCCGGTGCGGTCGCCAAGCGGGGCCTGTCCGAGGAGGTCGTCCGCGACATCTCGGCGAAGAAGTCCGAGCCGGAGTGGATGCTGAACCTCCGTCTCAAGGGCCTCAAGCTGTTCGGCAAGAAGCCCATGCCCAACTGGGGTTCCGACCTCTCGGGCATCGACTTCGACAACATCAAGTACTTCGTGCGTTCCACCGAGAAGCAGGCTGCTTCGTGGGAGGACCTGCCGGAGGACATCAAGAACACGTACGACAGGCTCGGCATCCCGGAGGCGGAGAAGCAGCGCCTCGTCGCCGGTGTCGCGGCCCAGTACGAGTCCGAGGTCGTCTACCACCAGATCCGTGAGGACCTGGAGGAGCAGGGCGTCATCTTCCTCGACACGGACACCGCGCTGAAGACGCACCCGGAGCTCTTCCAGGAGTACTTCGGCACGGTCATCCCGGTCGGCGACAACAAGTTCGCCTCGCTGAACACCGCCGTGTGGTCGGGCGGCTCGTTCATCTACGTCCCCAAGGGCGTCAAGGTCGACATCCCGCTCCAGGCCTACTTCCGTATCAACACGGAGAACATGGGCCAGTTCGAGCGGACGCTGATCATCGTCGACGAGGACGCCTACGTCCACTACGTCGAGGGCTGCACCGCCCCGATCTACTCCTCGGACTCGCTGCACAGCGCCGTGGTCGAGATCATCGTGAAGAAGGGCGGCCGCTGCCGCTACACGACGATCCAGAACTGGTCGAACAACGTCTACAACCTGGTCACCAAGCGCGCCGTGGCGTACGAGGGCGCGACCATGGAGTGGATCGACGGCAACATCGGTTCCAAGGTCACCATGAAGTACCCGGCCGTCTACCTGATGGGCGAGCACGCCAAGGGCGAGACCCTCTCCATCGCCTTCGCGGGCGAGGGCCAGCACCAGGACGCCGGCTCCAAGATGGTCCACATGGCGCCGAACACCTCCTCCAACATCGTCTCGAAGTCGGTGGCCCGTGGTGGCGGCCGCACCTCGTACCGAGGTCTGGTCGAGATCGGCGAAGGCGCCCACGGCTCCAAGTCCAACGTGCTGTGCGACGCGCTCCTGGTCGACACCATCTCCCGCTCGGACACCTACCCCTACGTGGACGTCCGCGAGGACGACGTGTCCATGGGCCACGAGGCGACCGTCTCCAAGGTCTCCGACGACCAGCTCTTCTACCTGATGAGCCGCGGTCTGACGGAGTTCGAGGCCATGGCGATGATCGTGCGCGGCTTCGTCGAGCCGATCGCCCGTGAGCTGCCGATGGAGTACGCGCTGGAGCTGAACCGGCTGATCGAGCTGCAGATGGAAGGCTCGGTCGGTTAGTCCCGGCCCGCCAGACGTCCCGCAGCAGATTCTTTAAGGAAGAGAGCAACACGACAGCCATGGCTGAGGCTCAGAACATTCCGGCGGGTTCCACCACCGCCGGCGCGATCGCGGTGGCCGCCGAGTCCACCGTCGCCACCCGGATGAGTGCCCCCCCGTCCTTCGACGTGGCGGACTTCCCCGTGCCCAACGGCCGCGAGGAGGAGTGGCGCTTCACGCCGCTCGCCCGCCTCAAGGGTCTGCACGACGGCACCGCGGTCGCCAACGGCACCATGAAGGCCCAGATCGACGCGCCCGACGTGGTCACGATCGAGTCGGTGGAGCGCGGCGACGCGCGCATCGGCAAGGCCGGCATCCCGGTGGACCGGGTCGCCGCCCAGGCGTTCTCGTCCTTCGCCAAGGCCACGGTCGTGACCGTGCCCAAGGAAGCGGTCCTCACCGAGCCCGTGCGCGTCACGCTGCACGGCGAGGGCGGCACCACCTTCGGTCACACCGTCTTCGACGTGAAGGCCTTCGCCGAGGCCGTCATCGTCATCGACCACACCGGCGACGGCGTGCGCGCGGCCAACGTGGACTTCCTCGTCGGCGACGGCGCCAAGCTCACCGTGGTCTCCGTGCAGGACTGGGACGACACCGCCGTCCACTGCTCCCAGCACAACGCCCTGATCGGCCGCGACGCGACCTTCAAGTCGATCGTGGTCACCTTCGGCGGCGACCTCGTACGCCTGCACCCGCGCGTGAACTACGCCGGTCCCGGCGGCGAGGCCGAGCTCTTCGGCCTGTACTTCACGGACGCCGGTCAGCACCAGGAGCACCGCCTCCTGGTCGACCACAAGGCCCCGCACTGCAAGTCGAACGTGGTCTACAAGGGCGCGCTCCAGGGCCAGGACGCCCACGCCGTCTGGATCGGTGACGTGCTCATCGAGAAGACCGCCGAGGGCACCGACACCTACGAGATGAACCGCAACCTCGTCCTCACGGACGGCGCGCGGGTCGACTCGGTGCCGAACCTGGAGATCGAGACCGGCGAGATCGTCGGCGCCGGCCACGCCTCCGCGACCGGCCGCTTCGACGACGAGCAGCTCTTCTACCTGCAGTCCCGCGGCATCCCGGCCGACGAGGCCCGCCGCCTGGTCGTGCGCGGCTTCTTCGCCGAGCTCGTCCAGCAGATCGGTGTCGACGACATCGAGGAGCGCCTGCTCTCGAAGATCGAAACCGAGCTGCAGGGTTCCGTCTGATGAGTTACGTCAAGGCCTGTGCGCTGAGCGAGCTGGAGGAGAACGCCCCCAAGCGGGTCGAACTCGACGGCACGCCGGTGTCCATCGTCCGCGCCGAGGGCGAGGTGTTCGCGATCAACGACATCTGCTCGCACGCGAACGTCTCCCTCTCGGAGGGCGAGGTCGAAGACTGCATGATCGAGTGCTGGCTGCACGGCTCGGCCTTCGACCTGCGCACAGGCAAGCCGTCCGGTCTGCCCGCGACGCGCCCCGTCCCCGTATACCCCGTAAAGATCGAAGGAGACGACGTGCTCGTCTCCCTCACCCAGGAGTCCTGAGGTATCCATGGCAACGCTTGAAATCCACGACCTGCACGTCTCCGTCGAGGCCGAGCAGGGCGCCCGCGAGATCCTCAAGGGCGTCGACCTCACCATCAAGCAGGGTGAGACGCACGCCATCATGGGTCCGAACGGCTCCGGCAAGTCCACCCTCGCGTACTCGCTGGCCGGTCACCCGAAGTACACCATCACCGGTGGAACCGTGACCCTCGACGGCGAAGACGTCCTGGAGATGTCCGTCGACGAGCGCGCCCGCGCCGGCCTGTTCCTGGCCATGCAGTACCCGGTCGAGATCCCCGGCGTCTCGGTCTCCAACTTCCTGCGCACCTCGGCCACCGCCATCCGCGGCGAGGCGCCGAAGCTGCGTACCTGGGTGAAGGAGGTCAAGTCCGCGATGGAGCAGCTCCAGATGGACCCGGCCTTCGCCGAGCGCAACGTCAACGAGGGCTTCTCCGGTGGTGAGAAGAAGCGTCACGAGATCCTCCAGCTGGAGCTCCTGAAGCCGAAGATCGCGATCCTCGACGAGACCGACTCCGGCCTCGACGTGGACGCCCTGCGTCAGGTCTCCGAGGGCGTCAACCGCGTCCACGCGACCGGCGAGGTCGGCACGCTGCTGATCACGCACTACACGCGGATCCTCCGCTACATCAAGCCCGACTTCGTCCACGTCTTCTCCGAGGGCCGCATCGCCGAGTCCGGTGGCGCCGAGCTCGCCGACAAGCTGGAGGCCGAAGGCTACGAGTCGTACAGCACGAAGGGTGGCGCGACCGCGTGACACAGTTGCCTGGCCTCCTCGACATCGAGGCGATCCGCAAGGACTTCCCCCTTCTGGATCGTGTGGTCCACGACGGGAAGAAGATCGTTTACCTGGACAACGCGGCGACTTCGCAGAAGCCGCGCCAGGTGCTCGACGCGCTGAACGAGTACTACGAGCAGCACAACGCCAACGTCCACCGCGGCGTGCACGTGCTCGCCGAGGAGGCCACGGCGCTGTACGAGGGCGCTCGCGACAAGGTCGCCGCCTTCATCAACGCTCCGAGCCGCAACGAGGTGATCTTCACCAAGAACGCCTCGGAGTCGCTCAACCTGGTCGCGAACATGCTCGGCTGGGCGGACGAGCCCTACCGGGTCGACCGCGAGACCGAGATCGCCATCACGGAGATGGAGCACCACTCCAACATCGTGCCGTGGCAGCTGCTCTCGCAGCGCACCGGCGCGAAGCTGAAGTGGTTCGGCCTCACCGACGACGGCCGGCTCGACCTGTCCAACATCGAAGAGGTCATCACGGAGAAGACGAAGATCGTCTCCTTCACGCTGGTCTCCAACATCATGGGCACGGTCAACCCGACCGAGGCGATCGTCCGGCGTGCGCAGGAGGTCGGCGCGCTGGTGCTGATCGACGCCTCGCAGGCCGCTCCGCACATGCCGCTCGACGTACAGGCGCTCGGCGCCGACTTCGTGGCCTTCACCGGTCACAAGATGTGCGGCCCGACCGGCATCGGCGTCCTCTGGGGCCGCCAGGAGCTGCTCGAGGACCTGCCGCCCTTCCTGGGCGGCGGCGAGATGATCGAAACCGTCTCGATGCACTCCTCGACCTACGCCCCGGCGCCCCACAAGTTCGAGGCCGGTACGCCCCCGATCGCCCAGGCCGTCGGCCTCGGTGCGGCCGTGGACTACCTGACCGCGATCGGCATGGACAAGATCGCCGCGCACGAGCACGCGATCACCGAGTACGCGATCAAGCGCCTCGCGGAGGTCCCGGACCTGCGCATCATCGGCCCGACCACGGCCGAGGACCGCGGCGCCGCGATCTCCTTCGTCCTCGGCGACATCCACCCGCACGACGTCGGCCAGGTACTGGACGAGCAGGGCATCGCGGTCCGCGTGGGACACCACTGCGCCCGCCCGGTCTGCCTCCGGTACGGAATTCCGGCGACGACGCGAGCGTCTTTCTATCTGTACTCCTCTCCGGCCGAGGTCGACGCACTGATCGACGGGCTGGAGCACGTACGGAACTTCTTCGGATAAGACGAAGCGACGAAGGCGACGAGGGCGCAGTGAAGCTGGAATCCCTGTACCAGGAACTGATCCTGGACCACTACAAGCACCCGCGCGGGCGAGGCCTGCGCGACGGCGACGCCGAGGTGCACCACGTCAATCCGACGTGCGGTGATGAGATCACCCTGCGCGTGAAGTACGACGGCGAGACCCTCACGGACATCTCGTACGAGGGCCAGGGCTGCTCCATCAGCCAGGCCGGCGCGTCGATACTGAACGAGCTGCTCGTCGGCAAGGAGCTGGGCGAGGCGCGGAAGATCCAGGAAGTCTTCCTGGAGCTGATGCAGTCCAAGGGCAAGATGGAGCCCGACGAGGCCATGGAGGAGGTGCTGGAGGACGCGGTCGCGTTCGCCGGCGTCTCCAAGTACCCGGCCCGGGTGAAGTGTGCTCTGCTGAGCTGGATGGCGTGGAAGGACGCGACCGCCCAGGCACTGGGCGACGCCGAGAGGAAGACGGCATGACCGAGAACGCGACGCCCGAGGCGTCCATCAAGCCGGCCACCGAGGAAGAGGTCCGCGAGGCCCTCTACGACGTGGTCGACCCCGAGCTGGGCATCGACGTCGTCAACCTGGGCCTGATCTACGGCATCCACGTCGACGACGCGAACATCGCGACCCTCGACATGACCCTCACCTCGGCGGCCTGCCCGCTGACGGACGTCATCGAGGACCAGGCGAAGTCGGCTACGGACGGCATCGTCAGCGAACTGCGCATCAACTGGGTCTGGATGCCGCCGTGGGGCCCGGACAAGATCACGGACGACGGCCGCGAGCAGCTGCGCGCGCTCGGGTTCAACGTCTGACCCAGAACGACGGCCGTCCGACGGCCGAGTGAACGAACGACCCCCGGCACGGGTGTGCCGGGGGTCGTCTGTTTTCCCGGAGGACGGGCCGCGTGCACCGGGAGTTGGCCACGGTGGCCGAATCTTCTCGACGGCCGTCACGACGTGACGGCGCAGACGAGAGGACCTCCGTTGACCGTTCGCCCTTCACCGGCACGCCGCCTCGGTGCCGTGGGAGCCGCCGGGGCCGCCGCCCTGCTCGCCGCAGGACTGGCCGCGCCCGCCCACGCCGCCCAGGAAGCCGCCGCCGAACCGACCATCGCCCTCTCCGCCGGTCACCTCTCCGGGGCCGTCGGCGCGATCGGCGACCCGGGCGTCACCGTGGACATCGCGCAGGAGGGAATACCCGCCGCCTTCCTCAAGGTCGACGTCCTCTCCTCCAGCAACCCGTCGGTCGCCGGGCCCGGCGACGTGCGCATCGACCGGACCGGCCACGGCGACCGCGAGCTGACCGTCCGCCCGCGGGCCCAGGGCTACACCGACCTGACCCTCCGGGTGACCGGCCGCGGCGGCAAGACGGCCACGGCCACCCTCTCCTACGCCGCTTCGGCCCGGGTGGGCACCAGCTCCTTCTCCACCCGCTACCTCACGGGCTCCGCCGACTCCTCGGCCGCCGTGGACGTCGGCGGCGGCTACGCGCTGGTGGCCGACGACGAGACCAACGTGCTGCGCCTGTACGACCGGTCCCGCTCGGGCGCCCCCGTGAAGTCCTGGGACCTCGGCCCCGCGCTCGGCATCAAGAAGGAAGCCGACATCGAGGCCGCCGCCCGCGTCGGCGACACCGTCTACTGGACGGGCTCGCTCGGCAACAACAAGGACGGCAAGTACAAGGCCGAGCGCAACACCGTCTTCACCACCCGGCTCACCGGCACGGGCGCCGACACCGAGATCGTCTTCGGCTCCGCCTACAAGGGCCTGCGCGAGGACCTGATCGCCTGGGACACGGCCAACGGGAACCGCTACGGCTTCGCGGCGGGCACGGCGGCCGGCAAGATCCCGAAGAGCATCGACGGGTTCAACGTGGAGGGGCTGGAGTTCGCCCCCGGTTCCACCACCACCGCCTACCTGGGCTTCCGCGCCCCGCTCGCCCCCGCGGTGATCGGCGGCAAGGCGCTGGTCGTGCCGGTGACCAACTTCGACAAGGTGATCTCCAGCGGGACCAAGGCCACCTTCGGCGCGGGCATCGAGCTCGACCTCGGCGGGCTCGCCATCCGCGACATCCGCAAGAACGCCGCCGACCAGTACCTGATCCTGGCCGGCTCCTGGGCCGCGGACGACAACTCCGACCCGTACGCGCTCTACCAGTGGGACGGCATCGCGGGCCACGCCCCCGTCAAGCGGGCCGACCTGCCGACCACCGACCCGGGCGGCTGGGAGGCCATCGTGGCGGTTCCCGACGTGTCGGTCGCGGGCGCGCGGGTGCAGCTGATCACCGACAGCGGCTCCGCCGACCTGTACGGCGACGGCACCGAGGCCAAGGACCTCACCCACCCGGAGTGGAAGAAGTCCCGCGCGGCCTGGTTCACGCTGAACTGAACTCCCCGGATTGCGCGGACTGCCCGGTGAGCTCCGCCGCCAGGTCCTCGCGGCGGATCCGCCGGTCCGTGTAGAGCAGGCCGGCGCTGAGCTGCGGGAAGCAGAGCAGCAGCGTCTGGGCGACCATCGCGCCCAGTGCGGTCAGGACCGCGTGCACGAAGCCGCCGTCCAGCGCCGGGATCAGGCTGAGCGCCCCGGCGAAGGCGAAGGGCAACTGGACGGCGTACGCCGCTGCGAGCGCGAGCGCGGCGGCGAGTGCCGTGAGGCCGAGCGTGCGCCACCAGGCCCCGCGCACCAGGCGGGCCGAGCGGCGCAGGGCGCCGAGCGGGCCGAGGCCCTCGCAGGCGGCGACCGTGGGCGCGAGCGCGCACAGGACCCCGAGTCCGAGTGCGGCCGGCAGGGTGGCCGCCGCCACCAGCGGGGGCAGCCCGGCGGCCAGGACGGCGGCGCCCGGTCCGGCCACGGCGCCGAGGACCAGGAGCTGGGTGCCGAGGACGGCCCCGAAGCGGGGGCGGGCGGCGCGCAGCAGCGTACGGGCGGTTGGCGGGGCGGCCGAGGACTGCCGGGCGGAGCACGGCGCCCGTCAGGGCGGAGGCCAGGGCGCAGGTCAGCAGGGTCGCCAGGGCCGCGGCGGGAAGCAGGACGTCGACGGGCCGGACGTGCAGCGCGAGGGCGGCCAGGGCGGCCGCGGCGAGCAGCAGCAGCGCGGCGAGCTGGCCGAGGAGCATGGCGCCGACCAGCGGGACCCAGTACCGGGCGAGGGCGGCGCAGGCGCCGCCGAGTATGTCGCCGGAACTCAGGGGCCGCAGGGATATCACGCCCGGTCTCGGCGGGCTCGGCGCCGGCCAGCCACCGCCCCAGTGGGTCCAGTGCCCGTCCATGCGGATGCCCTCCCGTTCCCGGTCGCGGCGCACACCGTAACCGCGGGCGCCGGGGAAGTCCCGTCGCCGCGCGGAAATGACCGCACCCCGCCGGGACGTGGGCACCGGCTTCTCGATGCCGCCGCTGAGCGTTGTGCGGGTGTCCGCGCTATCTGTGTACGGGTGTACGCATCGTTGTGTACGGTTGTACGCATGCCCTATCTCCTCCTGGCCGCGGCCATAGTCGCCGAGGTCGCCGGTACCACCGCCATGAAGTTCAGCGAAGGCTTCACCAAGCTGTGGCCCTCGCTGATCACGCTGGTGGGCTACGTGATCGCCTTCACGCTGCTCGCACAGACCCTGAAGTCGATGTCGGTCGGGACGGCGTACGCGATCTGGGCCGGTGTCGGCACGGCCGCGATCGCCGCGATCGGCATGGTCTTCATGGGGGAGGCCGCGACGGCCGCGAAGATCGGCGGCATCGCGCTGGTGATCGCCGGGGTCGTGCTGCTGAACCTTGGGGGGACCACGCACTGATGCCCCGCCGGAATGCCGGCGGGGCATCAGTGCGTGCTGTTCCTCGCGGCTACTGCACGTCGACGAGGTCCTCGCGGCTGGTGGCGGCGAAGTGGTCGTACGCGGCCTGGTCGTAGCGGGCCTGCCAGGTCCCGTCCTTGGTGGCCGTGAAGGCCTTCTTGAACGTGCCGTCGGCCGCCGTCGTGGTGGTGCCCGCCGCCGCCCATGTGGTGGTGCCGGTCGCGCGGAAGTAGATGCGGACAGGCTGGTTGCCGTACCCGCTCCAGGTGGTCTCGTTGGAGTACCGGGTGTGGGTGAGCTTGCCGGTGACGGTGATCGGCCGGCCGGCCTTGACCGGCTCCGGGGCGGCGTTGAACTCCGGGATCGCCGTGTTCACCCGGGCCGCGAGACTGGACATCCCCGCCGGACCTGCGGGGATCTCGGGGGTTCCGACGTACCGCATCCGCCAGTAGCCGGGGCCGGGATAAGGCAGCGCCGCCGTGACGGCGCGCGTGCTGTCGCCGGCCGGGGCGGCGCCCTCCCGGGTCGCCTTGGTGATCCACTCCGAAGAGCCGCTGCGCTGGAACTCCACCAGGACCTTCAACTTGGCGGGCGCAGGGAGGTCGTACGCGGACAGCCTGCCGGTGAGGGAGACCTTCCGGTCCTGGGTGACGGTGGTGGTCAGGCCCCCGTGGAAACCGGCGCTGGTCGAGGGGTCCACGGCCACGGTCGCATAGCTGCTCGCCAGCCAGGCCGAGCCGGTGAGGGTGACCAACCCGGAGATCCTGCCGTCCACCGGGATCTGTGCGGTGAACCGGCCGTCCTCGCCGGTCTGCGTCCTGCCCCCGTTCCTGGACTGGACCCAGGTTCCGGCGGGCGCCGGCTTCATGGTGCCGTCGGCGCCCTTGAAGGTGAGCCGGCCGCTCACCGGAGCCTTGGAGCCGTCCGGCGCGCTCACCTTGGCGGTGTCCAGGGTGATCCTGGAGGCCGGGCCCTGGGTGGTGTGGATGTCGCGCGACTGGCCGAGCGGGCTGTTCGCCTGCTCGTTCTCCGGCCGCAGGGTCACACGGACCCCCGTCCCGCTCGACGCCTCGTTCTTCTCGGCGCCGGTGAAGGTGAACGGCGTCTCGATGTGCCCCGCGGCGTCGGTGAACAGCGGGGTGGAGGCCCCAGCCGTGTCCAGGATCAGCTTGCCGTTGGGCAGCGGCTGCTCGGTGTCGTTGCGGGGGTCGCGGCCGACGGCATCTGCCTTGATGGTGACCGTCCGGTGCTCGACGTCCGGCCTCCCGACCACGGTGAGGGCGGTGACCCGGGGGATCAGGCCGTAGGTGAGGGTGGTCTTGTCCTTGTGCACGATCGGCTCGCTCAGGGTGCCGTCGTACACGACGTCCACGCTGTACGTGCCCAGGTCCGCCAGGCGCAGGGGCGCGGAGCGGATGCCGGTCTCGGGGTCGGTGTCGTCCTCGCAGGACGGGCTGCACGGGTCCTCGTCCGGCGTGGATTCGAACGAGGTGACCGTCGCGACCGGGGTGGAGCTGCCGGCCTTGCGGATCTGCGCCTTGAGGTGCTTCGGCAGCGGGGCGCTGCCGAAGTCCAGGTGGATCCGCGTCCCGTCGGTCCAGGCCTTGAAGCCGGACGGATGGGGGTCGGCCGCCAGGGCGGCCGTGGGAATCGCAAGGACGACCCCGAGCGCCGTGGCCGTACACAGGGCGGCCAGGCTGCGCTTCCTCATGTGTGTCCTTCCAGGAGTTGACGAGTGATCAAGGTTCGGAGAGGAGACGTGCCGGGCGGGCGAAAGGTTGTACGGGGTGTACGGGTGCCAGACCATGCCGCGTACGGCCGTGCCCTCCGGCCGTGTGTACTGTCGTACGCATGCCTCGCCAGTCACCCGCCGCCGCCGCCGTGACGGGACTCGTCCGCTGATGGCCGGCTCGGTGCGCCGCTACGACCCGGACCGGCGGGAGAGGATCATCGCCGCGGCGATCCGAGTGGTGGGCGCGCGCGGCATCGCGGGGCTCAGCCACCGCAGCGTGGCCGCGGAGGCCGACGTACCGCTCGGCTCCACGACGTACCACTTCAAGACCCTGGACGACCTGCTGGTCGCGGCGCTGCGCCAGGCCAACGAGGGCTTCGCCCGCACGGTCGCGGACTCTGCGGTGCTGGCCGATCCGGACGCGGACCTGGCGGACGCCCTGGCCGTCCTGCTGGGCGAGTTCCTCGGGGCGGACCGGGCGCGGGCGGAGCTGGAGTACGAGCTCTACCTGGCCGCCCTGCGCCGCCCCGCGCTGCGCCCCGTGGCGGCCGAATGGTACGAGGCCGTCTCCACGGCCCTGTCGGACCGGGTGGACCCGGCGACGGCCCGGGCGCTGGTGGCGGTGATGGACGGGATCAGCCTGCAGGTCCTGCTGACGGGGGCGGAGTACGACGAGGCGTACGCCTGCGGGATCCTGGGGCGGGTGCTGCGGGACTGAAGGCGGTCCGGTGGCGGCCCCCGGGGACGGGTGCGGCCCCCGGCTACGCGCCGCGGACCGCCGCGAGGGCGGCCGCCACGCTCGCTTCGATGTCCCGGACCGGGTAGAAGACCTCGCGGACGGTCCGGTCGCGGTCCACGACCAGCGTCAGGCGCTTCAGCCGGCTGATGCCCCCCGCCCGGAACGTCGGCAGCCGCAGCGCCGTCACGAGTCCGAGCTCCGCGTCTGAGAGGAGGGGGAAGCGGAGCCCCTCCGCCTCCGCGAACTCCCGCTGCTCGTCCGGCCGCTGGGTCGACACCCCGTGCACCGTCGCACCCGCCGCCGTGAACTCCCCGAGCTGGTCCCGGTAGGTGCACGATTCGAGGGTGCACCCCCGTGCCCCGGGGATCCCGGCCCACCCCGGCGGGTAGGACTCGGACCGGGCGAACGCGCCCGGGAAGCAGTACAGGACGGTGAAGGGCGTGTCCGCCACCGGGTCGCGGAGCTCGCCGAAACGGTCCGGCAGTGTCAGCTCCGGCAGCCGGGTGCCGCGCAGGGCGTGGACCCGTACCGCCTCGCGCGAGGTCTCGTGCGTCGTCGCCGTCATCTCTCCGTCTCCCAGGATCCAGGTGTCGCCCCAGTCCTGGAGGGCGACCAGCACCGGCAGCAGCCCGCGTCCGCGCGGGGTCAGCCGGTATGCGTAGCGCACCGGGCGGTCCTGGTACGGCTCGCGGGTCAGCACGTCCGCCTCGACGAGCAGCTTCAGCCGTTCCGTCAGCACCTTGCGGGACATGCCCAGTTCGCGCTGGAACTCGTCGAAGCGGTGCACGCCGCGTGCCGCGTCGCGCACGATCAGCAGCGTCCACCAGTCGCCCACGACGTCGAGGGCCTGGGCGATGGAGCAGTCCGCGTCGTCGAGGTGCGTGCGCTGGGCCATGGGCACTCCTTTATGTCCGTTGACCCGAGGTTGTCATGCTGGCATAGTCCGTTCCCAAAGGGAACTCACTCGGGGGTCGGCTGGTGCTGCGAGGATTCAAGGACGTGCCCAGAGCGGTGTGGCTGCTCTCGCCGGGCGTTTTCGTCAACGCCGTGTCCAGCTTCACCTTCGTCTTCGTCTTCGTGTACCTGACCGGCCCGCGCGGACTCTCCGTCACCGAGGCCGGCCTCATCACCGGAATCGGCGGCATCGGCCTGGTCGCCGGCAACTTCACCGGCGGCGGGTTCGGGGACCGCCACGGCCACCGCCGCGTCCTGCTCATCGCCTCCGCCGTCGCCGGCGGCGCCCTGGTCCTCCTGCCGGCACTGCCCACCGCCGCGCTCTACGCGGCCCTGCCGCCGGCCCAGTACGCCATCGGGGCGATCCGCTCGGCCAACGCCGCCCTCGTCGCGGTGATGGTCCCCGAAGGGGCGCGCCGCCAGTCCTTCGCCGTCGTCCGCTGCGTGTCCAACGGGGGCTTCACCCTCGGAGCGCCGCTCGGCGCGCTGATCGCGACCGGCCTCTCCTACGACTGGCTCTTCGTCGCCGACGGCATCGGCACGCTCGTCTTCGCCCTGTGGACCGCCCGGGTCGTCCCGGCGAGCGGCGCCGCGAACACCCCCGCCGCGGCCCCGGACGGGGGTCTGGGCCGCGGCGTGTGGGGGGAGCTCCGGGCCAGGCCCGCCGTCCTCGTCCTGCTGGCCGCGATCCTCGTCGTCGACGTGATCTACCGCCAGCAGTACTCGACCTTCCCGGTCCACCTCGCCCACCACGGCCTGGACACCGGCGTCTACGGGCTGATCATCGCCGTCAACGGCGCCGTCATCCTCCTCCTGGAACTCCCGGCCGCCCTCGCCCTGCGCACCCGCCCGCCGCTGCGCGTCATCGGCGTCGGCCTGCTGCTCGTCGGCGCCGGGTACGGGGCGCTCCTGCTCGGGACCGGGATCGGGCCCGCCGTGGCGATGATGATGCTGCTGAGCCTCGGGGAGATCCTCTACAAGACCCCGGCCACCGCCTACGTCGCCGACCAGGCGCCCCCGCACGCCATCGGGCTCTACCAGAGCCTGTACGCAGGGGTGTCGGCCAGTGGCGTCGTACTCGGCGGGCCGCTCGGCGGGGCCCTGTACGCCGCGGCGCCCGGGCTGCTGTGGCCGCTGTGCGCGGTGCTGGCGGCGGGGGCGGGCGGGGCGGTGCTGTGGATGTCGGTGCGGGAGGCGCAGGGCCCGCGGGAGCTGCGACCTGCGGGGGAGGCGCTCGCGGATCGGGAGCCCGCGGCGGCCCCCGCGTCGGGGCCCGCGGAGGACCCGGCGCGACACGACCCGCGCCCGGCACATGAGACCGGTTCGCGACCGCGGGCCGTCGCCGGTTAGGTTTCGGGCATGACTGCTACGCGTACCACCGGCGCCGTCGCCGCCGGACTTGCCACCATCACCGCCGACGGCACCGTCCTCGACACCTGGTTCCCCGCCCCCCAGCTGGTTGCCGAGCCCGGCCCGGCCGGCACCGAGCGCCTCACCGCCGAGCAGGCCGTGGAGCTGCTGGGGGCCACCGCGCCCAAGGCGATCCGCCAGGACGCGGTCCGCGGCGTCGAGGTCGTAGCGGTGCGCACCGTGATCGCCTCCCTGGAGGACAAGCCGCTGGACGCGCACGACGCGTACCTGCGCCTGCACCTGCTCAGCCACCGCCTGGTCAAGCCGCACGGCCAGAACCTGGACGGCGTCTTCGGCCTGCTGGCCAACGTCGCCTGGACCTCGCTCGGCCCGGTCGCGATCGACCAGGTGGAGACGGTCCGCCTGAACGCCCGCGCCGAGGGCCTGCACCTCCAGGTGACCTCGATCGACAAGTTCCCGCGGATGACGGATTACGTCGCTCCCAAGGGCGTGCGCATCGCCGACGCGGACCGGGTCCGCCTGGGCGCGCACCTCGCCGAGGGCACCACCGTCATGCACGAGGGTTTCGTCAACTTCAACGCCGGCACCCTGGGCACCTCCATGGTCGAGGGCCGGATCTCCGCGGGCGTCGTGGTCGGCGACGGCTCCGACATCGGCGGCGGCGCGTCCACCATGGGCACCCTGTCGGGCGGCGGCAAGCAGATCATCTCGATCGGCGAGCGCACCCTGATCGGCGCCGAGGCGGGCGTCGGCATCGCGCTGGGCGACGAGTGCGTCGTCGAGGCCGGCCTGTACGTGACCGCGGGCACCCGCGTCACCCTGCCGGACGGCCAGATCGTCAAGGCCCTGGAGCTCTCGGGCGCCAACAACATCCTCTTCCGCCGCAACTCGGTCAGCGGCGCCGTCGAGGCCCGCCCGTACAAGGCGGCCTGGGGCGGCCTGAACGAGGTCCTGCACAGCCACAACTGACCGTTCCCGGTCCGGTCCTGCAGGCGCCCTCCCACCCGTCGGGGTGGGAGGGCGCCGTGCGTGGTGAGCGCCCTCCCGCCCCGAGCGGGGGAGGGGCTTCGCGCACGCGGGGACCGCGCGGGCCGGGGGTCCGGCGGGCGGCGGTCAGTGCAGGGGGATCGTGCGGACCAGGCCGGCGAAGGCCTGCTGTTCCGCCTCGGTCAGTTCCACCGACTCCATCGGGTGGACGGAGGTGCCGCGCTGGGCGGGGATGACCGAGAGGCCTTCGAAGGCGCCTGGTTCCGGGTGGTGGAAACGGCTGTCCCACAGCATGTGGCCGAGGCCGATCAGCCAGACGGCGGCGGCCACGAGCAGGACGGCGATGCCGATTTCCTGAGCGAGGGAGATGGAGGGGAACACGCGGTCCTCCAAAGGAGTCCTGGAGTGCGGTACAAGATCGGGCGTGGGGACACTCAACACCAGAACCGCCCGAATGGGTAGGGATGTGCTGAGTGTCACGCCAGGGCCAAAGGTCCCTACCTCGGCTCCCGACCGTCCGGCCTCCGGTCTCCATGAGGGCCCCGGACGGTGCCCCGGCTAGGGCAGCGACAGCTTGAAGCCCTCGTGGCTCCGGGCGTAGCCCAGCCGCTCGTAGAAGCGGTGCGCGGCGGTGCGCCGCTTGTTGCTGGTGAGCTGCATCAGGCCGCAGCCGCGCTCGCGGGCCCGGTCCGCCGCCAGCTCCATCAGGCGGGCCCCGAGCCCCCCGCCGCGCCGGTCCGCGCGGATCCGTACGGCCTCCACGAGGGCCCGTTCCCGTCCGCCCTGGCCGAGACCCGGGACGTACGTCAGCTGCAGGCAGCCGACGAGGTCCCCGTCCGCCTCCAGGACCAGCATCTCGTTGCGCGGGTCCTCCGCGATCGCGGCGAAGGCCCGCTCGTGGGCCTCGGAGACCGGCTCGACGGGCGGGGGCACGGCCCCGGCTCCGGCCTCGGCCCCGGCTCCGGCCGGGTCTTCGTCCTGAGCCAGCAGGGCGAGTACGGCGGGCAGGTCCTGACGCGTTGCGGTACGGAAGATCATGCCGGGATCATGCCAAAGGGGCCGGGCGGCGGTGCGGCCCGGCCCCTTCGACGCCGCCGTTACGGGCGGAAGCGCACGACCTGCGGGTCGTGGTCGCTGTTCTGGTTCGCGAACTCCGCGTTGATGTGCACGCTGTCGTAGCTGAACTGCTTGATGCCCGGGCTCGTCAGGATCTGGTCGAGGACCTGCGCGTTGCCCTGGTAGACGTACGAGTACCGCTCCGGCCGCGGCAGGGACTTGATCGCCGCGTACAGCGCCCCGCCGTCCTCCAGCGCCTTGGTCGTGTCGGAGAACTCGAAGTCGTTGATGTCGCCGACCACGAGGACCGCGGCCTTCTTCTCCACCGCCAGGATGTCCTTCACGAAGCCGTTCACGGCCTGCGCCTGCAGCAGCCGCTTGGCCTCGGAGGAGCGCACCGGAGGCTGGTGCGAGGAGGCCAGGCCCTCGTCGCCGCCCTTCGAACCGAAGTGGTTGGCGATCACGAAGACCGTCTTGCCGCGGAAGACGAACTCGCCGGCCAGCGGCTTGCGGCTGTCCACCCACGCCGGGTTCGCCGGGTCGATCCGGCCGGGGGAGTGGGTCAGGGCGGCCTTGCCGTTCTCCTTCACCACACCGGTCGCCGTCACCGCGTCGCCCGGGGCGCGCTCGGTGAAGGAGACCCGCGCCGGGTTGAAGAGGAACACCTGACGGATGTTGCCGCCGGGCTCGCCGCCGTCCTTCTTGTCCTCCGGGTTGACGGTCCGCCACTGGTAGGCCGGGCCGCCCGCGGCCGCGATGGCCTCGGTGAACTTCGTCAGGGTGGCCTCGGCCGAGACCGTGCCGTCGTTCTTGGCCCCGTTGTCGTCCTGGATCTCCTCCAGGGCGAGGATGTCGGGGGAGGCGAGGTTCTCGACGACGGCCTTCGCCAGGTTGTCGAACTTCTCCTGCGGGTCGGACGGGTCGAGGTTCTCCACGTTGTACGTGGCCACCGCGAGCTCGTTCGAGGCCTGCGCCTTGGTCTTCTCCGGGGCGAGGGTGCCCGCCTTGACCGTGCCGAGGGTGCGGGCCACCAGGGTGTAGCCGCCGAACTGGTTGAAGTCCAGCGGGCCTTCGGTGGGGCCGGTCAGCTTGTCGCCGACGTTGGCCACCGGGAACGGCTGCTGCGCGAGGGGCGCGAGCTGCTGGATCTGGAGGCGGCCGGTGTTCTGGGAGTCGTACGAACCGTAGACCGTGCCGCCGCGCTTGGCGGTGTTCTCCCAGCCCTTCACCGTGACCCACAGCTCGGCGTACGGGTCGGTGGCGCCGACCACGCGCGAGGTGCCGATCGCGATGTTCATGCCCTCGAGGGACTCGTAGTAGTCCAGGGCGTAGCGCGAAGGCTCCAGGGCCAGGCCGTTGATGCTGCCGGCGGCGGCCGGGTCGCCCTCCGGGGCGTACGCGCAGGGGACCGAGTACTCGTTGACGGCGGTGGCCGCGGGCAGTGCGTTGCCCGAGGAGACCACGGTCACGACGGGCTTGGAGATCTGGGTGACCGACTGGTTGCCGGAGGAGACGCCACCGGGGATGTACTCGCCGACCAGGCCGGAGACCGTGACGGCGTCACCGACCGCGACGGTCGGGACCGAGCTGGTGAAGACGAACACGCCCTCGCTGGTGGCGTCGTCGTCGTCCGCATCCGGGTCCTGGATCCAGAAGCCGCGCGAACCGTACGTACGAACCCCCGTGACGACGCCCGCCACATCGGCGACCTGCTTGCCGACCAGCGGGGATATCCGGGTGGTGCCCTGGATGTCGTGGATGCGTATCGGATCGGCGGACACGGCGCCTTCGGCCGCGTCGGCGGTGCCCGCGAGCAGGCCGGTGGCCAGCGCGGTGGCGACGAGGGCCGCGACGGCGGCGGAACGGGGATGCGAGGAGCGCATGGGCGGGAACTCCGGTGTGTGGAGGAGGAAGCAGATATCTACGCGCGTCAATTTCCTTCGTGGCCGGCAAAGTTGTCAAGCCCTACAGGGAATACGGAGGTTGACTGTGGGATGAACCAAAGGGGAGGGGCCGCCGGGCGCGCCCGAAATGCGTCTACTCTGGGGCGCCGTACGACCCGTACCCGAACCACCCGACCAACCGCACCTGAACCACCCGAATCACCCGTACCCGAACCGCCCGAATCACCCGTACCCGAACAACCCGAACCACCCGTACCCGAACAACCCGTGCCCGCGAGGAGAACCGCCCCATGTCCGCAGACTCGCACCCCACGCTGCCGCCGGTACGGCTGCTCCCCGACGCGGAACTGGCCCGCGAAGCCCTGGCCGCCCCGCTGTTCGCCCGCGCCGTGCGCCTCGCCCGCTGGGCCGGACCGGACACCCGCGTGGACACCGGTGGCGAGCTCGTCGCCGGGCAACTGCCCGAGGCCGTGGCCCTGCTGGGCCTCGACCCCGCAGACGAGGACTCCGCGGCCCACGCGAGCCAGGCCTGGCGGGTGGCCGTCGACACCGGCCTCGTCGACGTCACCGAACCGGAGGAGGACGGCTCCGCCTCCGGGGAAGCGTCCGAAGGAGACCGGGAGTTCGGCACCGCCGAACCCGGCGAGGACCTGGCACTGGTGACCGGCGGAACCCCGGGCGACGTGCTCGACCTGTGGCTGGCGGCCCTGGACACCGTCCTCGCGGACGCGGCGGTACCCGCCCTGGACGACCTCGTCGACGCCCTCGACGCGGGCGGCGAGATCGACTTCGACCAGCTCGACTGGAACCCGCGCCGCGAGGCCGACTTCCTCGACGGGGTCCTCGCCAACCTCTACCTGCTCGCCGTGGCCGAAGGCGGCACGGCCGACGGCCCGGTTCCGCTCCCGGTGCTCGCCGCCTCGATGGTGGTGCCGGACGACATGGGTGACCCCACCGACGCCGTACTGGAGCAGGTCTCGGACGCGATGATGCGCCTCGACGACCAGTTCCGGCAGCTGGAGCCGATCGGGCTGGTCGAGTTCCGCCCCGTCGACGAGGCGCTGATGGCAGAGGCCGAGGACGAGGAGTTCCTCGCGGCCGCGGGCCCCGGCGCGGCTCCCGAGGAGGAGGACGTCTCCCGGTACGGGCTGGTGCGCCTGACCCCCCTCGGGCTCTACGGAATCCGGGCGCGCATGCTGGAGGCGGGCGTCGAGGCCCCGGCCGTCGGCGAACTGGCCGGCAAGGGCGCTGACGTCCTGCTCGACGTGGTCTCCCACTACTCCGAGGCCGCCGCCCAGGCCGAGATCGAACAGTGGCTGGCCGACCGCCCCGTACCCGAAGCCGTCACGGAGCTGCTCGCCGCCGCCCGCGGCGCCGACCCGGGCGCCCCGCTGCGCCGGCTGCGCTGTCAACAGGCCCTCGCTCCGACCGGAGCGGAGGCCGAGCAGGCCGTCCGCGCGGTACTGGACGACGCGGAGCTCGGCGGGCTCGCCCGGGTCTGGCTGGCCGAGCGCGGGGTGGCCGACGTACCGGCGCCGGACGAGGAGATGGTGTTCTGGCTGACGGTCGACACGATCGCGGCGCAGCTCGCGACGGGCGGCGCGAGCGGCGGGGGAGCCGGGGGAGCCGAGGACGGGGAGAGCGCGGAGGCGGAGCTGCCGCTCCTGATCGAGTCGCTGACCGCCCATCACGCCGGGTTCTTCGAGCAGGCCTGGCGGGTGGAGCACCCGGCGACGGCTTACGTGCTGGAGGCGATGGGGCGGCTGCACCCCGACAAGAAGGCCGCCAAGGAGGCCCGGAAGGCTGCGTTCAAGGCGCGTTCCCGGGGTGTTTGAGGCGTTGGTAACCAGCCGTTCCCGCAAGGTACTCGGCCAACGCGGACACCGGTGAAGGGGTCGGTTCGTTTTCCCGGGTAGTTCAGTCGGCGTTCACGTGCGGGCGGGAGCGTGTGCGCCGACGACCGCACGACAGGCGCACCACCTCCCCACCCCTGGAGACCCGATGCCGCTCAGCCGCAGAGACTTCACCACCCGCACCGCACTCGCGGGTGCGGGAGTCGCCCTCACCGGAACGGTCGGCGCACTCGCCACCGCCCCCGGGGCCCTCGCCGCGGACGACGGCGCACAGCAGGACGCCGACCTGACTCAGGGCCACGGCCACGGCCACGGTCCCGGCTACGGCCCGCTCGTCCCCGACCCGGCAGGCATCCTGGCCCTCCCCGCCGGGTTCACGTACCGCGTGATCACCCACAGCGGTGTCACCACGCTCGACTCGGGCGAGATCACCCCGTCCAACCACGACGGCACGGCCGCCTTCGAGGGCCACCGGGGCGTCACCCTCCTCGTCAACAACCACGAGCTGAAGGGCCCCCGCGCGAACTGGAAGCACCCCGTCCCGCTCACCGAGGGCCTCGTCTACGACCCGGCCGCGGCCGGTGGCTGCACGGTCGTCGAGGTCCGGCGCGGCGGCGAGGTCGCCGAGTGGGTGGGCATCTCCGGTACGTCGACCAACTGCGCGGGCGGCTCCACCCCCTGGAACACCTGGCTGACCTGCGAGGAGAACTCGGACCTCGCCGGCAAGAACGGGATGACCAAGGACCACGGCTACGTCTTCGAGGTCGACCCGCACGACCGCCGCGCCAACCTCGGCCCGAAGCCGGTCAAGGCGTTCGGGCGCTACGACCACGAGGCCGTGGTCATCGACCCGCGGACGGGCCACGCCTACCTCACCGAGGACGCCTCCAACCCCAACGGGCTGCTCTTCCGCTGGACCCCGCCGAGCGGCTTCCGCCACGGGCGCGGCAAGCTCCGTACGCTCGCCGACGACGCCGGTGTGCTGGCGGCCGCCAAGTGCTTCGACAGCGCCGGGCTGTTCGTCGACGACCTCTCGCGCGCGACGAAGATCGGCACCACCTACGGGGTGGACTGGGTGCCGGTCCCGGACCGCGACGCGCGCACCGCGGCGGTGCGCAAGCAGTTCGGGGAGGCGGCCGTGACCCGCGCGCGCAAGCTGGAGGGCATGTGGTGGGCCGACGGCGGGGCGTACTTCGTCTCCTCCTACGCCCGCGAGGAGAGCCCGGGCGCGGCCCACGACGGCCAGGTGTGGTTCTACGACCCCAAGCGGCGCACGGTGCGGCTGCAGGTCCTGCTCGGGGTCAACGCCGACCCGTCGGTGGACGGCGGGTACGACGGCCCGGACAACATCACGGTCTCCCCGTACGGCGGTCTGATCATCGCCGAGGACGGCTCGGGGCTGCAGCACCTCTTCGGCGCGACCGAGTCGGGGCGCACGTACCCGCTGGCCCGCAACGAGATGAACCTCGGGACGGCCGAGGAACCGGAGTACTCGGAGTTCACGGGCGTCTGCTTCTCGCCGGACGGGCGGACGCTGTTCGCCAACCTCCAGGACCCCGGCATCATGCTGGCCGTCACGGGACCGTGGCGGCGCGGCCGCTGATCCGCGGGCGGCGGACATGAGAAGAGGGGGGGGGGGGGGGGGGGGCCC
>NZ_JBHVYI010000064.1:0-28727 GCF_042880975.1 Streptomyces sp. NPDC058289 | reverse complement strand
CTCGGTGTCGTGGCTGCGGAGCGGCCTCGTGGTGTGCGGGGGGTGGTTGTGTCTGTGCGCCCGGGGCTTGGGGGGGGGGGGGGGGGTGGGCCCCCCCCCCCCCCCCCCACTCCCGTATCCGTCAGCCGTCAGCCGTCAGCCGTCAGCCGCAGCAGTCCGGTTCCAGGCCCGACGGCAGCGTCAGCCCTCCGAAGACCGTGCCGGTGGCCTCGTCGCCGCCCAGGGCGGCCACCGCGAGGAGCAGCGAGCCCGCCGTCCAGGTGGTCTGCTCCACGGGCCAGACCGTCCGGTCGTCGAAGACGTACCCGGTCCAGTACATGCCGTTGTCGGCCCGCAGGTGGCCGATCGAGCGCAGGATCTCCAGGGCCCGGTCGGACTCCCCCGTCGCCCACAGCGCGAGCGCCAGTTCGCAGGACTCCCCGCCGGTCACCCACGGGTTCGGCAGCACGCACCGTACGCCGAGGTCCGGGACGACGAACTCCTCCCAGCGCTCCTCGATCCGGGCCTTCGCCTCCGCGCCGGTCAGCGCCCCGCCGAGGACCGGGTAGTACCAGTCCATGGAGTAGCGGGACTTGTCGAGGAACCGCTCCGGGTGCCGGCGTATCGCGTGCCCGAGGGCTCCCGCGGCCAGTTCCCAGTCCGGCTGCGGATCGCCCCGGTACTCGGCGATGGCCAGCGCGCAGCGCAGCGCCTGGTGGATGGAGGAGGACCCGGTGAGCAGGGCGTCCGCGACGCCCTTGCCGGACGGTTCGAGCTTCCAGCCGATCTCGCCGCCCGGCTGCTGGAGCCGCAGGACGAACTCGACGGCCGCGTACACGGCGGGCCACATCCGGTCGAGGAAGGCGTCGTCCCCGGTGGACAGGTGGTGGTGCCAGACGCCGACGGCGAGGTACGCGACGAAGTTGGTCTCCCGGCTCGCGTCCTGCGGCTCGCGGGTGTCGACCCCGTCCTCGCGGTCGGCGTAGGCCGCGTACCAGGAGCCGTCGTCGTTCTGGTGGCGCACCAGCCAGTCGTAGGCCCGCTCGGCGGCCTCGTGCTCGCCGGCCGCGTCGAGGGCCATCGCGGCCTCGGTGTGGTCCCACGGGTCGAGGTGGTGCCCGCGGAACCAGGGGATGGCCCCGTCGGCGCGCTGCGCGGCGAGGATCCCGGCGACGGTGTCGGCGGCCTGATTGGCCGTCAGTACGCCGTCCAGGACCAGGTGTTCGGGTGCGGTGCGACCGGGAGAACTCACTGCGCGGCGCCCACGGCCTCGGCCGCCGCCGCGTCCACGGGGAGGTGCGGCTTGGTGGCGTAGGCGACGAAGCTCTTGCCTATGACCGGGTTCAGGGCCTGCTCCGCGAGCCGGGTGAGCGCGGGCTTCTTCATGATGTCCCAGACCAGGAGCTTGTGGTACGCCTTGACGGGCAGCGCCTTGTCGTTGTCGACGCCGAAGGCGCACTTGAGCCACCAGTACGGCGAGTGCAGGCCGTGCGCGTGGTGGGTGCCGTACGGCTTGAGGCCCGCGGACTCCATCTTGCCGAGCAGCTCCTCCGCCTTGTAGATGCGGATGTGGCCGCCCTCGACCTCGTGGTAGGCGTCGGAGAGCGCCCAGCAGATCTTCTCGGGGCCGTAGCGGGGCACGGTGATGGCGATGCGTCCGCCGGGCTTCAGGACGCGGACCATCTCGGCGAGGACGCCCTTGTCGTCGGGGATGTGCTCCATCACCTCGGAGATGATGACGACGTCGAAGGACTCGTCGGGGAAGGGCAGCGCGAGGGCGTCGCCCTCCATCGCGGTGGCGGTGGCGCCGGCCGGGGCCTCGCCGGCCTCCTTCATCGCGGCGAACCATTTGGCGACCTCGCGGATCTCCTCGCCGTTGCGGTCGAGGGCGACCACCTGGGCGCCGCGCCGGTAGCACTCGAAGGCGTGCCGGCCTGCGCCGCAGCCCAGATCGAGTACGCGGTCGCCTGCGGCGAGCGGGAACCGGGAGAAATCGACGGTCAGCACGGGGTCCTGCCTTCGCTGTCGCGGGGTGGGGAGGGGAACTGCATCGGACGGAAGGTGGAGGTCACCGGGTCGTTGCGGCCGTCGGGGCGGCTGCGGCCGTTGCGGTCGTCGGAACCGCTGCGGCCGTCGGAACCGCTGCGGCCGTTGCCGCCTGCGCGGCCGTCGGGGCCTTCGCGCCCGCCGCCGCCCGCTCGATGGCGGCGCGGTAGTGGACGACGGTGCCCTCGGCGGCCTTGGCCCAGGTGAAGCGGGACAGCACCCGCTCGCGACCGGCGGCGCCGAGCCGGGTGCGCAGTTCGGGGTCGCCCAGCAGCCGGCCCAGCGCGGCGGCCAGTGCGCCCGCGTCGCCGGGCGGCACGGCGAGACAGGACTCGCCGTCGGGTCCGGTGACCTCGGGGATCGCGCCGCCGGTGGTGGCGACCAGCGGGGTGCCGGTGGCCATGGCCTCGGCCGCCGGGAGCGAGAAGCCCTCGTACAGGGAGGGCACGCAGGCGATCTGGGCGCTGCGGACGAGGTCGACGAGCTCGGTGTCGGTGATGCCCTTGACGAAGCGGACGGCGTCCTGGAGCCCGTACGTGTCGATCGCCCGGGCCACCGGGCCCCGTTCGGCGCGCTTGCCGACGACGACGAGGTGGGCGTCGGGCTGTTCGGTACGGAGCTTCGCGAGCGCCTCGACGAGGTGCACGAGCCCCTTGAGCGGGACGTCGGCGCTCGACGTGGTCACGATCCGCCCGGGCACCTCGGCCACGGAGGCGTCGGGCGACCAGAGGTCGGTGTCGGCGCCGATGTGGACGACGTGGATGCGCTCGTCCCGGACGCCGAGGTGCTCGGCGATCTCCTTCTTGGAGGAGCCGGAGACGGTGAGCACGGAGGGCAGCCGCCGGGCGACGCGGCCCTGCATGCGCGTGAACCCGTACCAACGCCGTACGGAGGCCCGCTTCCTGCGGTCCTTGGCGGCGGCCAGGTCCAGCTCGCGGTCGACGGTGATGGGGTGGTGGATGGTGGTGACCAGCGGGGCGCCGAGGTCGGCCAACAGCCCGTAGCCGAGGGTCTGGTTGTCGTGGATGACGTCGAACTCGCCCGCCCGCGCGGCCAGATGCCTGCGTGCCCGCAGCGAGAAGGTCAGCGGCTCGGGGAACCCGCCGGTCCACATGGTGGCGACCTCGACGGCGTCGATCCAGTCGCGGTACTCGTCACGCTTGGGGGTGCGGAACGGGTCGGGGCTGCGGTAGAGGTCCAGGCTGGGCAGTTCGGTGAGGGTGGCGCCGGCGCCGGTGAGGGCGTCGGTGTCGAGCACCGGGTAGGGCTGCGCTCCGATGACCTCGACGGAGTGGCCCAGCTTCACGAGCTCGCGCGCGAGGTGGCGGACGTAGACGCCCTGGCCACCGCAGAACGGGTTCCCCTTATAGGTGAGGAGTGCGATCCGCAACGGGCGGCTGTCGTCGGCGGCGGGACCCGTGAGAGGGCTCGTCACCATGGCCTCTGCGGTCACTCTCGGCCCCCTTCTCCCTGCACTTTCGCCGGAGCGTAACCGCTCGCATAATGTAGAACAAGTTTCAGACTTGATCCGTTGAAGAGCATTGAATCTACCGGCCGGAAACCACACCGTAAGAGGGGTGGCGGGTGATTCGCGCCACGGATCGGGCGCCTGCCATGCTGGGCGCGCGACGGCCCGGGGCAGCTCCCGCGGCCGCCCCGGCACAGACATGAACGCCTTGGAACTGGAACGCCTCGGAACCGGAACGGGACAGATGACAGCGGAAGCGAAGGCCGTGACCCCAGCCGTCACCACACCGGCGTCTCCGCCCCTGACGGAGCGCCAGGAGGCACGGCGCAGGCGGATCCTGCACGCCAGCGCCCAGCTGGCCAGCCGGGGCGGCTTCGACGCGGTGCAGATGCGGGAGGTGGCGGAGTCCTCCAGCGTGGCCCTGGGCACGCTCTACCGGTACTTCCCCTCCAAGGTGCACCTGCTCGTCGCGACCATGCAGGACCAGCTCCAGCACATGCACGGAACGCTGCGCAAGCGCCCGCCGGCCGGGGACGAGCCCGCGGCCCGCGTCGCGGAGACCCTGATGCGCGCCTTCCGCGCGCTCCAGCGGGAGCCGCAGCTGGCGGACGCGATGGTCCGGGCCCTCACCTTCGCGGACCGCAGCGTGAGCCCCGAGGTGGACACGGTCTCCCGGCTGACGACGGCGATCATCCTGGACGCGATGGGCCTGGACGCCCCGCCGACGGCGGAACAGCTGTCGGCGGTCCGCGTCATCGAGCACACCTGGCACTCGGCCCTGATCACCTGGCTGTCGGGCCGCGCCTCGATCGCCCAGGTGAAGATCGACATCGAAACGGTCTGCCGCCTGATCGACCTCACGGCCCCGCCCGCCGACCCCCACCCGGCAGCGACCCCGCCGGGACCGAAATAGTCCTGATTCCGCCGTAGGGGGTGCGCGCGCTCCGGTTATCCGTCGGACTCCGCGAACCGCTCCTCGCGAGCACCGGTTCGGTCATGCGGGAGCGGACCGTCCAGCCGCGGGCCACCAGTCCGTTCACGAGCCTGGTCAGCTGGTCGTCACCCACGGGCTCGACGCTGACGTAGTCGGCGGCGCAGTCGCCCCAGGCCTCGCGCTTCGGATTGCCCTCACCGGCGTCCGGCCCGACCCCCGCCTCAGCGGTTACGACGTCGAAGTCCTCCCGCACCATCGCCTGCGTCGGATCCGGCCCGGCGTACACGGGCACAGGTGTCCCGTTGTTCTCGCTCATGCTCATCCCGACCCTTGCGCAGCCGCTGGGCGAGGTTCGGCCCGGCGGCGGTCGCAGGAGTGTCACACGGTGCCGAATGTAGGGCGGGGGCGGGGCCGCTCCACGGGCTCCGCACCCCGGCCCCGGCTCCCCGGCGGCCCCCTCACTCCTCCGGAGGGAACACCGCCTCGCCGCTGCCCAGCAGTGTGATCGCGATCGCTTCGACCGGGCATCCCTCCGCCGCCGCGAGCACCGGCTCGCTCGCGTCCGTCTCCGCCGCCCGCGGATGCGACTGCCGCGCCGAGTCGAGGGCGAAGCCCTCCGGGGCGTGGTTCACGCACATTCCCGAGCCGATGCAGACTCCGCGGTCCACCTCGACGTGCCAGCGGTCACCCATCACGCACCGGCCGCGGGGGGTACGTACCCTGCCGGGAGGTGGATCATCTTGTGCTCCAGGTACTCGCTCAGCCCCTCCGGGCCGAACTCCCGCCCGACGCCGCTGTTCTTGTAGCCGCCGAACGGCCCGAGCATGTCCAGGCTGAAGGTGTTCACGTTGAAGGTGCCGGTCCGCACCTGCCGCGCGAAGTCGATGCCGTGCTCCACGTCGCCGGTCCAGACGCTGCCGCTGAGCCCGAACTCCGAGTCGTTGGCGACCCGTACGGCCTCCGCCTCGTCCCCGTACGGGATCAGGCAGACGACCGGGCCGAAGATCTCCTCGCGGGCGATCCGCATCGTGTTGTCGACGTCTCCGAAGAGGGTCGGCTCCACGTACCAACCCTGGTCCAGGTCCGAGCCGGCCGGACGTCCGCCGCCGGACAGGACCTTGGCGCCCTCCTCCTGGCCGATCCGGATGTAGTCGAGCGAGCGCTGCTGCTGCCGCCTGGCCACCAGCGGGCCGAGCTGCGTGGCGGGGTCCATCGGGTCACCGACGACGAGCGCCGAGGCCGCGGCGGCGAGCGCTTCGGCGATCTCCTCGTAGCGGCTGCGCGGGGCGAGGACGCGGGTCTGGGCCACGCAGGCCTGGCCGTTGTTCATCCAGGCCGCGGGGACGATGCCGGCGATGGCGGTGTCGAGGTCGGCGTCGGGGAGGATGACGGCCGCGGACTTGCCGCCGAGTTCGAGGGTCACGCGGGTGAGGTTCTTCGAGGCGACCTCCATGACCCGCCGGCCGGCGGGGACGGAGCCGGTGAAGGCGACCTTGTCCACGTCCGGGTGGCCGACGAGGTACTCGCTGACCTCGCGGTCGGCGGGCAGGATCGACAGCACGCCCTCGGGCAGCCCGGCCTCGCGGGCGATGTCGGCGAGGATGTAGGAGTCGAGGACCGCCTCCGGGGACGGCTTGAGGATCACCGTGCAGCCGGTGAGCAGCGCGGGCGCCAGCTTGGCGGCGGCCACGAACTGCGGGACGTTCCACGGGATGACGGCGGCGACCACGCCGACGGCCTCGCGCCGGACGAGGATCGGGCCGAGGACGCCCTGGCGGAACTCCTCGTACGGGTAGTCGCGCGCCACGGTGATCGCGGCGTCGTAGACCATCATCGGGCCGAGGGCCTGGGCGAGGATGCTCCAGGAGTACGGGGACCCGTTCTGGGAGCTGATCGAGCGGGCGATCTCTTCGTGCCGGACGGCTATGGCGTCCTTGATCCTGGTCACCACCGCGATCCGCTCTTCGAGCGTGGTGCGCGGCCAGGGGCCCTCGTCGAAGGCCTTGCGGGCCACGGCGACGGCCCGGTCGACGTCCGCCTTCGAGGCGTGCGGGACGCTGCCGATGACCTGCCCGGTGTGGGGCGAGACGACCTTGATCGTGTCGGAGCCCAGCGGATCCGTCCACTCACCGCCGATGAACAGTTTTCCGTGTTCCACGAGCTCGGTCATGGCTGATGCCTCCTGCGGCTTGGCGTTGCAGAACTGATACCAGTTCTAGTTCTAGGAGTCCACGGCCCTGACCGAACCGCCCTCTCGCCGCTCCGCCCGAGACCCCGAAGATCCAACGACTAGTCAGGAGGCCGCAGAAGTGGTCGACTTGGGCGACTATTGCAACACGTTCTCGTTAGACCTGGTCTCGTTGGTTCGCAGACCTGTTCCCGTTGGTTCGTTAGACCCGTTCCCGTTGGTTCGTTAGACCTGTTCTCGTTAGAGCGGAGCCCCTCATGGCAGAGGACACCCCCGGCGCGGCACCTCACGTCACCGATCACGGCGGCGGCGTGTGGGGCATCAAGGTCCCCATCCCCGACAACCCGCTCGGCCACACCCTCGTCCACGTCCTCGACACCGACCGCGGCCCCGTCCTCATCGACACCGGCTGGGACGACCCCGAGTCCTGGGACACCCTCGTCGCCGGCCTCGGCGCCCTCTCCATCGCCGTCGCCGACGTGCACGGCGTGGTCATCACCCACCACCACCCCGACCACCACGGCCTGTCCGGCCAGGTCCGCGAGGCCTCCGGCGCCTGGATCGCCATGCACGCCGCCGATACCGAGGTCGTCGTACGGACCCGGGCGTCCGAACCCGGCGTCTGGTTCGACTACATGAGCGAGAAGCTGGCCACCGCCGGAGCCCCCGAGGAGCACATCGCCCCGCTGCGCGCCGCCCGCGCGAGCGGCCGCATGCGCACCCTGCCCGGGCTGCAGGCCGCCGTCCCCGACCGGGAGATCGTGCCCGCCGAGCTGCTGCCGCTGGCCGGCCGCCGGCTCCGGGCGATCTGGACCCCCGGGCACACCCCCGGCCACGTCTGCCTGCACCTGGAGGAGAAGCATCCGAAGAACCTGCCCGGCAACGGCCGCCTCTTCTCCGGGGACCACCTGCTGCCCGGAATCTCCCCCCACATCGGCCTCTACGAGGACCCCTCCTCCGAGCGGGTCACCGACCCCCTCGGCGACTACCTCGACTCCCTCGAACGCATCGGCCGCCTCCAGCCCGCCGAGGTTCTCCCGGCCCACCAGTACGCCTTCACCGACGCGCAGGGCCGCGTACGGGAGCTGCTGGACCACCACGAGGAGCGGCTGACCGGGCTGCGCGACCTGCTCGCCGCCGAGCCGCTGACCCCGTGGGCGCTGGCGGAGCGGATGGAGTGGAACCGGCCCTGGGAGCAGATCCCGTACGGCTCCCGCAACATCGCCGTCTCCGAAGCGGAGGCCCACCTGCGACGCCTGGTGAAGCAGGGCCGCGCGGAGGCGGTGCCGGGCAGCGAGCCCGTGACGTACCGCGCCGTGTAAGGGGCTCGGGTGGGCGGCGCCACCCGGCACCGGAGCTACGGGCCGGTAGAGTATGGGCGTCGTCCACACTTCCGTACGGGGGGAAGCCGGTGCGAATCCGGCGCTGACCCGCAACCGTGACCCGCCCCGGCAGCATCGGGGACGGGGAGCCGGATTGCCCCGTACCGGAGGTGCGCGGCTCGTGCCGCCGGGTCCTCCGGCGGCCGGCACCGTCGAGGTAAACGGAGCCGGAGCCCGGTACCAGCCTCCGTCGCTGTGCTGCCTGCCTCCCGGTTCCCCAGCACGAGAGGCACCCGCCCCGCATGAACGTCCGCCGCAGCGCCGCCACGCTCGCCGTCTCCGCCGTGCTCTGCGTGGGCGCGGCCCCCGCGGCCCTCGCCGATGTCGCCACGCCGTCCCCGGCTCCCGTCGTCCCCTCCGGGCTCTTCGGCAAGAACGACCCGACGTACGACGGGGTGTGGCGGCAGTCGTTCGCGCTGCTCGCCCAGCACACGGTGGGCGAGAAGCCCGCCCAGCAGGCCGTGGACTGGCTCGTCGGCCAGCAGTGCGCCGACGGCGGCTTCGCCTCCTTCCGCGCGGACACGGCAGCCGCGTGCGACGCGAAGACGATGCTCGACACGAACGCCACCGCGGTGGCCGTGCAGGCGCTGAAGGCGCTCGGCGGCCAGGACGCGGCGGTGAAGAAGGGCGTGGACTGGCTGAAGTCCGTCCAGAACGCGGACGGCGGCTGGGCCTACGTCCCCGGCTCCCCGAGCGAGGCCAGCTCCACCTCCGTGGTGATCAGCGCGCTGGCGGCGGCGGGCGAGAAGCCGGCCGAGGTCAAGTCCACGGCCGGCAAGTCCGCCTACGAGGGTCTGCTCGCCTTCCAGCTCGGCTGCTCGGCCGAGCCGGCCGCCGACCGCGGTGCCTTCGCCTACCAGCCGACGGCCGACGGCAAGCTCCCCGCCAACGCCGACGCGACGGCCGCCGCCGTACTGGCCGGCCTCGGCAAGGGCGCGCTCGTCTCCCCCTCCTCCTCTCCCACGGACACCCCCGCGGCCGCGCTCGCCTGCCCGGCGACCGCCGGTGACCCGGCGGCGGCGGCCCAGGGCGCGGCCGGATACCTGGCGGAGTCCCTGAAGAAGGACGGGCACCTCACCGCCCTCACCCCGGGCGCCGACCAGCCGACCCCGGACACCGGCAACACCGCGGACGCGGTCATCGCCCTGGCCGCGGCCGGACACAAGCAGTCCGCGGCCGGCGCCCTGGAGTGGCTGAAGACCAACTCCGCCGAGTGGTCCAAGGGCAACCCGGCCGGCCTCGGCACCCTGATCCTGGCCGCGCACGCGACCGGCACCGACCCGAAGTCCTTCGGCGGCACCGACCTGGTGGCAGCGCTGAACGCGACGGGCCCGGCGCCGCAGAGCGCGTCCGCGAAGGCGTCGGAGCAGTCGGCGGAGAAGAAGGACGAGAAGAAGGACAAGGACTCCGGCGGTGGCAACGTCTGGTGGATGATCCTCGCGGGCGCGGCGGCAGGCATGGGCATCGGCATCGTGCTGAGCGGCCGCCGGAAGAAGAACCAGCTCTGATGCGCAGCCCCCGTCCGGTCCGTCCGGCCCTGCCGGCCCTCGTCGTCGGCATCGTCGGCATCGTCCTGACCCTGCTCGCCGCGTCCCCCGCCCTGGCTTCGACCTACCGCTACTGGTCGTTCTGGGACGGGGCGGGGGGCACCTGGGCGTACGCCACCCAGGGCCCCTCCTCGCTGCGTCCGGCGGACGGCTCCGTGCAGGGATTCCACTTCGTGGTGAGCAAGGACGCGGCCGATCAGGCCGCCCCGCCGCGTACGGCTCCCGACTTCGCGGCCATCTGCTCGGCCACCGCCCCGGTGGCGGGCAAGAAGCGGGTCGCGCTGGTCATCGACTTCGGCGCGCCCGCCGCGGCCCAGGCGGGCGAGACCCCGCCGCAGGACGCTCCGCGTACGGCGTGCGCGCAGGTCGGCCCGGACGCCACGACGGCCGAGGCGCTGGCGGAGGTGGCCAAGCCGCTGCGCTACAACAGCGCGGCGCTGCTGTGCGCGGTCTCGGGCTACCCGAAGCAGGGCTGCGGCGAACCCATCGCGGACACGGCCGCCACCCCGGCCCCGGACAAGCCCGCCGACACGTCTGCCGACCCCGCCGGCGGCGGCCCGTCGGCGGGCCTCCTCGCGGGCATCGCAGCGGTGGCGGCCCTGGGTGCAGCCGGTTTCTGGCAGTCCCGCCGCCGCACCCGATGACGGACGGCCCTACGGAGAACGGCGGGGCGGTCGCCGACGGCGGGCAACCCCCCACCGGGGCCACCCGCACCCGCCCGTCCACCCGCACGGGTGGTGCGGGCGGGAACCCGGCCCGGCCGCAGGCCGGGCGCACGCCCCACGGCGCGTCGGGCGACGTCCCCACCCCGACCGGCCCAGTCGCCGACAGGGCAACCGGCACCCCGCGCGTGTCGACGTACAAAAAATGGCGCGCCCCCGAGGCCACGCGTGGCAACGCCCTGCACGCGGGTGCCTGGTGGCTGTGGGCCCTCGGGCTCGCCACCGCCGCCTCGCGCACCACCAACCCCCTCCTCCTCGGCCTGATCGTCGGCGTCGCCGGTTACGTGGTCGCGGCCCGCCGTACGGACGCGCCCTGGGCGCGTTCCTACGGGGCGTTCGTCAAGCTCGGGCTCTTCGTCATCGGCCTGCGCCTCGTCTTCTCCATGCTCCTCGGCTCCCCCATCCCCGGCGCGCACACCCTGTTCGCCCTCCCTGAGGTCCCGCTCCCGGCCTGGGCGCAGGGCATCCGGCTCGGTGGCCGGGTCACCGCCGAGCAGCTCGTCTTCGCCTTCTACGACGGCGCGAAGCTGGCCACGCTCCTCATCTGCGTCGGCGCCGCCAATGCCCTCGCGAACCCGGCGCGGCTGCTGAAGTCGCTGCCCGCGGCCCTGTACGAGGTCGGCGTCGCGGTGGTCGTCGCGATGACCTTCGCGCCGAACATGGTCGCGGACGTGGTCCGCCTCCGTACGGCCCGTCGCCTGCGCGGCCGACCCACGGGCGGGGTCCGGGCCGTCCTCCAGATCGGCCTGCCGGTCCTGGAGGGCGCGCTGGAACGCTCCGTGGCCATCGCCGCCTCGATGGACGCCCGCGGCTACGGCCGCACCGCACACGTTCCCGCCGCCGTCCGCCACACCACCAACGTGCTCACCCTCGGCGGGCTGCTCGGCATCTGCGCGGGTACGTACGGGCTGCTGGCGGCGGAGGGCGCCGAGTACGGCCTCGCGCTCCTCCTCTTCTCCCTCCTCCTGGCCCTGGCCGGGCTGCGTCTCGGCGGTCGCCGGTCGATCCGGACCCGGTACCGGCCGGACCGGTGGGGCGTACGGGCCTGGCTGGTCGCCGGGTCGGGCGCGGCGGTCGCGGCGCTGCTGATCCGGGCCGCGTCCCTGGACCCGGAGGCCCTGCGCCCCGGCGTCGTCCCCCTCGTCGTCCCGACCCTCCCGCTCTGGCCGGCGGCGGCGATCCTCATCGGCCTCCTCCCGGCGCTGGTGGCCCCCCTACCCCCCTCACCGCAGAAGGAGGCACCACGCCCGTGATCGTCTTCGAAGACGTTTCGGTGACGTACGAGGGCGCGACCGCCCCCTCCCTCGCGCACGCCGATTTCACGCTCCCGGAAGGGGAGCTGACCCTCCTCGTCGGCCCCTCCGGCGTCGGCAAATCCACCCTGCTCGGGGCGGTCTCGGGCCTGGTCCCGCACTTCACCGGCGGGACCCTCAAGGGCCGGGTCACGGTCGCCGGCCGCGACACGCGCACGCACAAGCCGCGGGAGCTCGCGGACGTGGTCGGCACGGTCGGCCAGGACCCACTGGCCCATTTCGTGACGGACGTCGTCGAGGACGAGCTCGCCTACGGCATGGAATCCCTGGGCCTGGCGCCCTCCGTCATGCGCCGCCGCGTCGAGGAGACCCTCGACCTCCTCGGCCTCAACGACCTGCGCGACCGCCCCATCGCCACCCTCTCCGGCGGCCAGCAGCAGCGCGTGGCGATCGGTTCGGTCCTGACCCCTCACCCCCGCGTCCTCGTCCTGGACGAGCCGACATCGGCCCTCGACCCCGCGGCGGCGGAGGAGGTCCTGGCCGTCCTGCAACGCCTGGTCCACGACCTGGGCACGACCGTCCTGATGGCGGAGCACCGCCTGGAGCGGGTGGTCCAGTACGCCGACCGGGTCCTGCTCCTCCCTGCCCCGGGCGCACCCCCCGTCCTGGGCACCCCCTCCGACATCATGGCCGTCTCCCCGGTCCACCCCCCGGTGGTGGCCCTGGGCCGCCTGGCGAACTGGTCCCCCCTCCCCCTCTCCATCCGCGACGCCCGCCGCCGCGCCACCCCCCTCCTCACCCGCCTGTCCGCACCCACCCCGACACCGACACCCCGGGAGCCGCAGCCCGAGGCCGGGGCGGAGCCCCAGGCCGGTGCCGGGGCGCAGCCCCAGGCCGGTGCCGGGGCGCAGCCCCCGGCGGGGTCCGGGGCGCAGCCCCGCAAGGGGTCCGGGGCGCAGCCCCGGGGAACGGGCGAAGGGTGGGTAGGGGACGGCCGCCCGCAGGGCCCCCGCTCCGACCCCGCGCACGGCCCCGCACCCCGCCCCGGCCTGCTCGCCCGGCTGCGCCGCGGCCTCCGCACCCCCCGGCCGGCCCCGGCCGACCCCACCGGGACGCCGGGGACGCCGGGGGCCACCCCGGCCACGGTCAAGGCCGTATCCCTCCGCCGCGGCCGCGCAGAAGTCCTCCGCGACATCAACCTCACCGTGGCGAAGGGCGAGACCACCGCCCTGATGGGCCGCAACGGCGCCGGAAAGTCCACCCTCCTCGCCACCCTCATCGGCACGCTGGAGCCCACCGCCGGCCAGGTGACGGTCAGCGGCCGCACCCCCCACCGCACGCCGCCCCCCGAGATGGTGACCCGCGTCGGCCTCGTCCCCCAGGAGCCCCGCGACCTCCTCTACGCCGACACCGTCGCAGCCGAGTGCACCGCCGCCGACCACGACGCCGGCCAGGCGCCCGGCACCTGTCGTGCGCTCGTCGCCGCGCTCCTGCCCGACGTCCCCGACGACACCCACCCGCGCGACCTCTCGGAGGGCCAACGCCTGGCCCTCGCCCTGGCGCTGGTCCTGACCGGCCGCCCGGCCCTGCTGCTCCTCGACGAGCCGACCCGCGGGCTGGACTACGCCGCCAAGGCCCGCCTCGTGGAGATCCTGCGCGGGCTCGCCGCCGACGGCCACGCCATCGTCCTGGCCACCCACGACGTGGAGCTCGCCGCCGAGCTGGCCCACCGCGTGGTGATCCTGGCCGGCGGCGAGATCGTCGCGGACGGCCCGACCGCCGAGGTCGTCGTCTCCTCCCCCGCCTTCGCTCCGCAGGTGGCCAAGATCCTGGCCCCGGGCCACTGGCTCACGGTCTCCCAGGTCGAGGCGGCCCTCTCCGCCCGGGGCGCCTCATGAGCACCCCCCGTTCCCGCCCCCTCCGCATCGGCCCCCGCGCCGCCGCCGCCCTGGTCCTCGTCACCCTCATCGGCATCGCCGCCTTCGGCTGGCCGCTCCTCGCCGACCGCCAGTCCGGCTTCGCCCACTCCCAGGACGCCCCCTGGCTCTTCGCAGCCCTGCTGCCCCTCCTCGTCGGCGTGGTCGTCGCGACCATCGCCGACGACGGCATGGACGCCAAGGCCGTCGCCATGCTCGGCGTACTGGCCGCGGTCGGGGCCGCCCTGCGCCCGCTCGGCGCCGGTACGGCCGGTCTGGAGCCCATGTTCTTCCTGATGGTGCTGAGCGGCCGGGTCCTCGGCCCGGGCTTCGGCTTCGTCCTGGGCGCGGTCACGATGTTCGCGTCGGCCCTGCTCACGGGTGGTGTCGGGCCGTGGATGCCGTTCCAGATGCTGACCATGGGCTGGTTCTCGCTGGGGGCCGGACTGCTTCCGGGTTCGGACCGGATCCGGGGGCGGGCCGAGCTGGCGATGCTCGCGCTGTACGGGTTCCTCGGCTCGTTCGCGTACGGCACGGTCATGAACCTGCAGGGCTGGGTGATCCTGCAGGGCATGGGCCAGGGCATTTCCTTCCACCCCGGGGACCCGGTCGCGGCGAACCTCGCGCGCTTCCTCTCGTACTGCCTGGCGACCTCGGTGGGCTGGGACCTGGGCCGGGCCGCGCTGACCGTCGTACTGACCCTCACGCTCGGCGCGACCCTGCTGAAGGCGTTGCGTCGGGCCACTCGCAAAGCGGCGTTCGACGCCCCCGTGGCCTTCGATCCAGGGGCCGGATCGACCCGCCCGCCTTCCGCCGAAAGGGACACAATCCACCACGGAGGGTGAGATTCGGGGCTCCCGGCGGTGACCCGCCCCACAGGACCTTGGTCACATACCAAGCGGGATAGTAGTCCTCAAACGGCCCTTACCCACCCCCTCAGACCGGCCCCCACCTGCACCGATACCCGCCCGGTCGGAGGGGGGTCGTTGCGCCCCGGCTGCGAGGACCACTAGTAAGAGGGGTCGTTGCCAGGCGCGCTCTACCCCCGTAGAACTGGATGAGTCGCAAGGCGGACGGAGATCCCCCGGGCTCACCCCCGGTTCTCCTGCTCCCGCCGACGAACCCCTCTCCCTCGCGTGAGTGGCTCACGCATGTCTGCGACTGCCCTTGTCCCCGTCGAAAGGCCTGTCCGTGTCCAACGTCGTCATCCGCCGCATCGCCGCTTCGAAGAAGACCCTCGCGGGTACCGTCCTCGCCCTGGGCGTTGCCGGTTCCATGCTGGCCGCGGTTCCCGCGCAGGCCGCCCCGATGAGTGCCAAGGCGATCGCCCAGCAGATGATCAAGGACCCGGCTCAGTTCGCGGCGTTCAACAACATCGTGTCCCGCGAGAGCGGCTGGGACTACACCGCCACGAACGCTTCTTCGGGTGCTTACGGCCTGGTCCAGGCCCTGCCGGCCTCGAAGATGTCCTCGGCGGGCTCGGACTGGAAGACCAACCCGGCGACCCAGATCAAGTGGGGCCTGGACTACATGAACTCCCGCTACGGCAGCCCCGCCGGTGCCTGGACGTTCTGGCAGAACAACCACTGGTACTAAACCACCAGCGAAACACCACATGCGAAGGCCCCGGCGGCCGGCCTCCCCAGGTCCGGCCACCGGGGCCTTTGCGATCCCATCCCACAGGGTTCAAAGGCGGCGCAGGTGCTATAGCCGCTGGATGATGGTGCCCGTCGCCAGCGCGCCGCCCGCGCACATGGTGATCAGCGCGAACTCCTTGTCCCGGCGCTCGAGCTCGTGCAGGGCGGTGGTGATCAGGCGGGCGCCGGTCGCGCCGACGGGGTGGCCGATCGCGATGCCGCCGCCGTTGACGTTGACCTTCTCCAGGTCCTGGTCGAAGACCTGGGCCCAGCTGAGGACGACGGAGGCGAAGGCCTCGTTGATCTCGACGAGGTCGATGTCCTTGAGGGACATGCCGGCCTTGCCCAGTACGGCCCGCGTGGCGTCGATCGGCCCGTCCAGGTGGAAGTGCGGGTCGGAGCCGACCAGCGTCTGGGCGACGATCCGGGCGCGCGGCCGCAGCTTGAGCGCGCGGGCCATCTTGCGCGAGGCCCACATCACGGCGGCGGCGCCGTCGGATATCTGCGAGGAGTTCCCGGCGGTGTGCACGGCGGTCGGCATGACGGGCTTGAGCCGGGCGAGGCCCTCCATGGAGGTGTCGCGCAGGCCCTCGTCCCGGTCGACCAGCCGCCACATGCCCTGGCCGGCGGCCTGCTCCGCTTCGGTGGTGGGCACCTGCACGGCGAAGGTCTCCCGCTTGAACCGCTCCTCGGCCCACGCGGCGGCGGCCCGCTCCTGGGACAGGACGCCGAGGCGGTCCACGTCCTCGCGGGTCAGGCCCCGGCGGCGGGCGATGCGCTCGGCGGCCTCGAACTGGTTCGGGAGGTCGACGTTCCACTCGTCCGGGAAGGGCTTGCCCGGGCCGTGCTTGGAGCCGGAGCCGAGCGGGACGCGGGTCATGGCCTCGACCCCGCAGGCGATGCCGATGTCCATGACACCGCTGGAGATCATGTTGGCGACCATGTGGTTGGCCTGCTGGGAGCTGCCGCACTGACAGTCCACGGTGGTCGCGGCGGTCTCGTACGGGAGGCCCATGGCCAGCCAGGCGTTGCGGGCCGGGTTCATGGACTGCTCGCCGGCGTGGGTGACGGTGCCGCCGACGATCTGCTCGACGCAGTCGGGCTGGATTCCGGTGCGGGCGAGGAGCTCGCGGTAGGTCTCGCCGAGGAGGTAGGCGGGGTGAAGATTGGCGAGCGCGCCCCCGCGCTTGCCGATCGGGGTGCGTACGGCTTCGACGATGACGGGTTCCGCGGCCATGAGCTCGTCCTCTCCTGCTCCTGCGTAGCGCACAGCGCGCATCGGCTAGCGCGCCTCAGCTGACGGGCGGGCCGTCCCGGCGCCCCACCCGAACTAGTACGCGTTCTAGTTCTCCCCGCAGTCTTATGACCAGAACACCCGGTACGCAAGGGTCTTGCACGCGGCTTCCACGGATTCCACACGCAACAGTTGGCGCGGGGCCCCTTGTGACTTCTAGAACTCGTTACTACCTTCAAGCCAACTTCTGATGGGCCGTCAGACTTTGGAGTCGCCCGATGACCTGCCCCGCGCTGCCCGAAGGCTTCGACGCCACCGACCCGGACGTTCTCCAAGACCGGGTCCCCTACCCCGAGTTCGCGCAGTTGCGGCAGACCGCACCCGTGTGGTGGTGCCCGCAGCCGCGGGGCGTCACCGGCTTCGACGACGAGGGGTACTGGGCCGTCACCCGGCACGCGGACGTCAAGTACATCTCCACGCACCCGGAGTTGTTCTCCTCCACCACGAACACGGCGATCATCCGCTTCAACGAGCACATCCAGCGCGATGCGATAGATGCCCAGCGATTGATCATGTTGAACATGGATCCGCCGGAACACACCCGCGTACGCCAGATCGTGCAGCGCGGCTTCACCCCGCGGGCCATCCGCGGATTGGAGGAGGCCCTGCGCGACCGGGCCCGCAAGATCGTCGCGGAGGCGCTGGAGGCCTCGGCCGACGGCAGCTTCGACTTCGTCACCCAAGTGGCGTGCGAGCTCCCACTGCAGGCCATCGCCGAGCTGATCGGCGTACCGCAGGAGGACCGGTCCCGGATCTTCGACTGGTCGAACAAGATGATCGCTTACGACGACCCGGAGTACGCGATCACCGCCGAGGTCGGCGGCAACGCGGCGGCCGAGATCATCGGCTACTCGATGAACCTGGCGGCGGAGCGCAAGGAGTGTCCGGCCAAGGACATCGTCACGCAGCTCGTGGCGGCCGAGGGCCAGGGCAACCTGGGCTCCGACGAGTTCGGCTTCTTCGTCCTCCTCCTGGCGGTCGCGGGCAACGAGACCACCCGCAACGCCATCAGCCACGGCATGCACGCCTTCCTGACCCACCCCGAGCAGTGGGAGCTGTACAAGGCGACCCGGCCCTCGACGGCGGCCGAGGAGATCGTCCGCTGGGCCACCCCCGTGGTCTCCTTCCAGCGCACCGCCACCCAGGACACCGAACTGGGCGGGCAGAAGATCAAGGCGGGCGACCGCGTCGGCATGTTCTACTCCTCCGCCAACCACGACCCCGAGGTCTTCGAGAACCCCGAAGCCTTCGACATCACCCGCGACCCGAACCCGCACCTGGGCTTCGGCGGCGGCGGCCCGCACTTCTGCCTCGGCAAGTCGCTGGCCATCATGGAGATCGACCTGATGTTCAACGCCTTGGCCGACGCCCTGCCCGACCTGCGCCTCGTCGGCGATGGCCCGCGCCGGCTGCGTGCGGCCTGGCTGAACGGCATCAAGGAACTGCGGGTCAGCCACGGCTGACGGCCCAGGCCGACAGCCACGACTGACCCGTGATCCAGGACGGCAGGGGCCCCACCTCCCACGCCCGGCCCCTGCCGTCCCTCGGTTGTTACTCGCCGGTCATCGGTCGTTACCGTCTCGCCGCCTTCGAGATCATTGCCTTGGCGGCGGGCCGGACCCCAGACTGCCCGGATGAACCTCGATGACCCCAGCGCGAGACGGTGGCAGCGGCTGCCCACGACGTGGCAGCGGATGGTCGATCTCGGCGGCGGGTCCGAGTCCATGAGCCAGGGCGTCCTGGCCCTCATCGAGGCCGCCCGCGAGGAGCCGGAACTGCGCCGGCTCTACCCGTACACCAGCCACTTCACCCTGTGGTTCAGCGCCTCCGCAGGCCACCCCTTCGCCGTGACCGCCCCGGCCGTGGAACCCCTCCCCAACGGCCGCTTCCGTGTCCGCGGCCCCCGCCAAACCACGGTCCTCGGCGAAGCCGACACGGCCCGCGCGGCAATAGCCCTCGTGATCGCGAACCTCCCGCCCGAGTAAAGAAGCGCCCCCGGGGCACAGCCCCGAACAGGTCCGGGGCGCAGCGCCAGGGGGGTCCGGGGCACAGCCCCGAGGGGGGCGGGGAGCAACCCCAAGCAGGCCCGAGGCGCAGCCCCAGGGGGTCCGGGGCGCAGCCCCAAGCAGGCCCGGGGCGCAGCCCCAAGGGGGTCCGGGGCGCAGCCCCAGGGGGTCCGGGGCGCAGCCCCGGGGAACGGGCGAAGGGCGGGTAGGGGACGGCCCCGCAGGACCCACCACACCCCGCCGCCCCGCCCGGCCCCCGCTCCGAGTGGCGGAAGCCACCCCGCGGGCGGATCCTGGCAGAACGCGGCGATCCATCGCGAAGGGGTGCCGGGGCGGGCTGCTACACCGCCCCGGCACCCCTTCGTCATCGCGGCCCGGCCACCCCGGTCAGGCCCTAGTCCGCTCCGCGGACCCCGCGGACCCCGCTCCCACCCGCTCCGGCCGCCGCGGCCGCGGCACGGCCACCCCGGCCGGCACCGCATCGCCCCGGGGACCCGACAGCACGTAGACGAGCCCGAACCCTGCCCCGACGACGACCGCGCCGCCGACCGCGTCGAGCACCCAGTGGTTGGCGGTCGCAACGATCGCGCACACCGTGATCGTCGGATGCAGCGCACCCAGCAGCTTCTGCCAGCCCTTCGGCGCGATCGTGACGATCACGATCCCGCACCACAGCGACCAGCCGAAGTGCAGCGAGGGCATCGCCGCGTACTGGTTGGAGATCGCCGTCATGGCCCCGTAGCTCGGGTTCGCCAGGTCCTGCACCCCGTGCACGGTGTCGACGTACCCCATGCCGGGCATCAGCCGCGGCGGCGCCAGCGGATACAGCCAGAACCCTATGAGCGCCAGCACCGTCGCCAGCCCCAGCGAGGCGCGGGCCCACCGGTAGTCCTTGGGGCGGCGCCAGTACAGGACCGCCAGGATCGCCAGCGGGACCACGAAGTGGAAGGAGGTGTAGTAGAAGTTGAAGAACGCCTCCAGCCAGGGCGTGTTCACGACGGCGTGGTTCACGGCGTGCTCGATGTCGATGCCGAGCGCCTTCTCGATCCCGTGGATCTGGCTGCCGTTGCCCTCCGCGAGGGTGCGGCTGGTGGGGGCGGCGGCCCGGATGTGCGAGTAGAGCGAGTAACCGACCCGTATCAGGAGCAGTTCCAGCAACAGGTTCGGACGCGACAGCACGCGCCGCCAGAACGGCAGCAGCGGAACCCGCGCCCACCGCGCGGGCGCGGGCCGCCCGTAGGCGGTGGGGACCGGCGCGCGCCAGTACGGGGAGGAGCGCGGCAGGAACGGCACCGCGCAGGCCGCCGCGAGGGCCGCGAGCAGCAGCACGTTGTCCCGTACGGGGGCCAGCGCGACCAGGTTGGGCAGCAGCACGTCGCTCGGCAGGGTCATGGCGAGGACCACGGCCACCGGCCACACCGGCCGGTCCGCGGCCCGCTTGCCGACCTTGCCCGCGACCGCCAGCAGCACCCACAGCAGCTGGTGGCGCCAGCCCGTCGGGGACACGGCGACGGCCACGCAGCCGGTGATCGCGACGGCGAGCAGCAGCTGGCCGTCACGGGCGTAGCGGGCGGCGCGGCGCAGGCCGATCCAGACGATCGGGGCCGCGAGGGCGGCGTAGAGCAGGACCTCGCCGGGGCCGGAGAGGCCCAGGCGCAGCAGGGCGCCGTGCACGGACTGGTTGGCGAGCCCGTCGGGTGCGCCGCCGAGGCCGGTGCCGGCCAGGTGCTGGACCCAGTACGTCCACGAGTCGCTGGGCAGGGCCGCCCAGGACAGGGCGGTGGCGCCGGCGAAGGTCACGGCGGCGGAGCGCGCGGTGGCCCTGCGTCCGGACAGCCACAGCAGGGGGGCGAAGAGCAGCAGCGCCGGCTGGAGTGCTGCGGCCAGGCCGATCAGGAACCCGGAGGGGCGCTCGCTCGGGACCCGGAACACCGCGAGGAGCACCAGCAGCACCGGCAGTACGGCGGTCTGCCCGGGCAGCGCGGCTTCGCGGACGGGCAGCGAGACCATCATCAGCGCGACCAGCACGGGCGCGGCGAGCAGCGCGGTGCGCCGCGGCACGGGGTCGGGCAGGGCGCGCGCGGCGACCAGCCCGACGGCGGCGACGAGCAGCAGGGTCACGCAGGTCCAGGCCACCTCCAGGGAGGGCGCGGCGAGGCCCAGGAGCGGCTTGAGGACCAGCCCCGCGAAGGGGGTCCCGGTGAACTGGCCGTTCGTGTAGAGCGAGCCCGGCAGGCTGCCCGGGAGGTGGAAGCCGCTGAGCCACTCGCCCGGTGGCACGCGCAGCACGACCGCGGCCTGCCTGACGGCGAGCAGCAGGGCCAGCGCCCACAGCATGAGGCGTGCCGCCCCGAGTCTGCTTCCGCCGCTACCGCCTATGACCCCGGCATGTCCGTTCGCACCACTGTGCTCCGCCGCGTTAGCCACGCCTCGCCGGCCTCCCGCCCTGTTGACTGCAACCCTGACTTCGCCTGGCTGCCGCGTTTCGTACTGCGTTTCATACCGCGTGCTTCATTTACCCGGACGACGATATCCCCCGCGCGATACCTAGGATGGCGGGCATGAGCATCGTGAAGATCAACGCCCTCACCGTCCCGGACGCACAGCGAGAGGTTCTGGAGCAGCGGTTCGCCTCCCGCGCGGGCTCCGTGGAGGGCTCGGACGGCTTCGAATGGTTCGAGCTGCTGCGGCCCGTCGAGGGCACGGACCAGTATCTCGTGTACACGCGGTGGCGTTCCGAGGAGGACTTCCAGGCGTGGATGGAGGGGCCCATGAAGGCGGCCCACCAGGGTGGCGGTCCGGCGGGCGGTGCGGCAGGCGGTCCGGCGGGTGCCGAAGGCGGCGCGGAGCGGCCGAAGCCCGCTGCCACGGGCTCGTCGGTGTGGTCGTTCGAGGTCGTGCAGCAGGCGGCGCCGAAGCAGGGCTGAGCGTCGGAAGGGCCCGGAGCCGCGGCTCCGGGCCCTTCTCGCACTCCTCTTGCGCCCCTCAGGCCCCTTGGGACCCTCACGCCTCAGACCTCACGCCCAGAAGGTGTCACTCTCCTCGATGTCCTCGGTGCAGACGTCGAGGTCGCTGATCTTTCCGGCGACGATCGTGAAGAAGATTCCCTCGTGGATTTCGATCCCGCGGTCGCCCCGGTCGGCGCGCGCTGTGTGGAAACTCATGACGTGGCCGCGGCCGTCGGCGAGCAGTTTGTCCAGATGCACGTTGAATGTGCCGTTCGTCTCCTCGCCGAGCCGGCGGTAGAGGTCGAAGACGGCTTCCCGCCCCTTGTGATGCCCCGAGAGGGGGCCGCTCCCGGGCATGTGCTGGATGACGTCGGCCGTCATCATCGTGCTCAGCTTCTCCATGTCGCCCTGGCCGAAAGCCTCGTAGCCGCGGCGGATCAGGGCACAGTCAGGATGCTCCGACATGACGGTCACGCCCTTCGTGGGTACGTTTTGCCCTTTTCCCTATCATCGGCCCGGTCCTGTGGATATTCCAACGCGGGCAGCGGGGCGCCGCTCCACAATGACGTCATGACCAGCAGAGAGACGCGACCCACCACTACGCCTACGCCCAGCCCCAGCCCCAGCCCCAGTCCCGCTCCCACGCCTGCGACCTCGGCGTCGCCCATCACCCCGCCCCCGGCCGGGACCTGGCAGGTCGCCGCCGAACCGTTCACCACCCCGGACGCCACGCTGCTGCGCCGCGCGTACTACGCGGAGGTTGCCGGCCGGTACTGGCGGCGGTCCGTCACCGAGGCCGAGATCGACCAGGGCCTCCTGGACTTCCCGGACGACGAGCTGACGGGGCGGACGGGCCGGTTCGTGGTCGGCAGACTCGACGGCCGGCCCCTCTCGTGCGGGGGGATACGTCTCCTGGATCCCGTCACCGCCGAGCTCACCCGGGTGTACGTGGACCCGCGCGCCCGCGGTACGGGCGGCGGGGCGGCCCTGCTCCGGGTCCTGGAGGACGCGGGCCGCGCGCTGGGCGCCGAGCGGGTCCGGCTCGACACCCGGTCCGACCTGGTGGAGGCCCGCGCGTTGTACGCGCGCCACGGGTACGCGGAGATACCCGCGTACAGCTCCGGCCCCTACGCCGAGCACTGGTTCGAGAAGCGCCTGGTCTGACCGGTCACCCGGCGGGGCCGTTCACCTCGCGGGGCCGTTCACCTAGCGGAGCCGTTCACCTAGCGGAATGGTCCCGGCGGGGCAAGGTCTCGTAGGGTTCCTCGTCGACGGAACCGCAGAGCTCCGAGTTGATCTCCGCAACCAGCTCGGACAGGTCGGTCGGGCGGTCCGCGGTCCACCAGTCGCCGAGCAGCTCGGCGAGCGACTCCTCCCGCGCGGCGGACAGCTTCAGCGCGCTCTCACGCCCCTTGTCCGTCAGGACCAGCGGCAGCCCGTCGCGTACGGCCAGCCCCCGCTCCTCGATCTGGCGGCCCGCGTCCGTGATGGCCCGCAGCGGCACCATGGTCTTCTCCGCCAGCACGGCCGGGTCGGCGCTGCCGTACCTCTTGATCCGCAGCAGCAGCCAGCTGGCGGCGGGCAGCAGGTCGTAGCCGGCCTTCGCGGTGATCTTCTCGTAGACGTGCTTGCGGCCCTGGAGGGTCCCGAGCACCGTCAGGGCGCGGGCGACCTCCTCCCGCGAGGAGCGCTGGACGGGGTTGGAGGCGAGGGTCTCGGTGACATCGGGCGCCGTCACCGAACCGCGCAGCTTGTCCTCCTTCAGGAACCAGGCCACGACGAAGGCCACCAGCACCAAGGGCGCCGCGTACAGGAAGACGTCCGTGATGGAGGCGGCGTAGGCGTCGAGCACGCGCGGTCGCAGCACGGCGGGGAGGGCGCCGATGGCGCGCGGGTCGGCCTCCAGCTTGCCCGCGTCCAGCCCCGGCGGCAGCGGGATCCCCTTGAGCGCACCGGCCAGCTTGTCGTCGAGCCGGTTGGTGAAGATCGTGCCGAAGATGGCGACGCCGAAGGAGGCGCCGATGGAGCGGAAGAAGGTGGCACCCGAGGTGGCGACGCCGAGGTCGGCGTAGCTGACCGAGTTCTGCACCACGAGGACGAGCACCTGCATGACCAGTCCGAGGCCGGCGCCGAAGACGAAGAAGTAGACGCTCATCTCCCAGGTGGAGCTGGTGCGCTCCAGCTGGTGCAGGAGCAGCAGCCCGACCGCGGTCAGTGCCGTGCCCGCGATCGGGAAGACCTTCCAGCGCCCGGTACGGCTGACGATCTGGCCGGACACGGTGGAGGTGATCAGCAGTCCGAGCACCATCGGCAGCATGTGGACGCCCGACATGGTCGGGGAGACGCCCTGGACCACCTGGAGGAAGGTCGGCAGGTAGACCATCGCACCGAACATCGCGAAGCCGACGATGAAGCTGATCAGCGAGCAGAGGGTGAAGGTCCGGATCCGGAACAGCTTGAGCGGGAGCACCGGCTCCACGGCCCGCTGCTCGACGATGACGAAGGCGATCAGCAGGACGAGGCCGAGTACCGCGAGCCCGATGATCTCCAGGGAGCTCCAGCCCCAGGTGCCGCCGAGCGAGGCCACGAGCACCAGGCAGGTCGCGACGGAGGCGATGAGGAAGGTGCCGAGGTAGTCGATGGTGTGCTTCTCGGTCCGTACCGGGATCTTCAGGCTCGCAGCGATGACGACGAGGGCGACGAGACCGATGGGGAGGTTGATGTAGAAGACCCAGCGCCACGACAGGTGGTCCACGAACAGTCCGCCCAGCAGCGGACCCAGCACGCTGGTTGCTCCGAAGACCGCACCGAAGAGTCCCTGGTACTTGCCGCGTTCGCGCGGCGGGACGATGTCCCCGACGATCGCCATCGACAGCACCATCAGCCCGCCGCCGCCCAGTCCCTGCAGCGCGCGGAAGCCGATGAGCTGCGGCATGTTCTGCGCCAGGCCGCACAGGGCGGACCCGATCAGGAAGAGCACGATGGCGGACTGGAAGAGCTTCTTGCGCCCGTACTGGTCCCCGAGCTTGCCCCACAGCGGTGTGGCGGCCGTCGAAGCGAGCATGTAGGCCGTGACCACCCACGACAGGTGCGCCATCCCGCCGAGATCGCTGACGATCGTCGGCAGGGCCGTCGACACGATCGTCTGGTCGAGCGAAGAGATGAGCAGCCCCAGCAGCAGCGCACCGATGGAGACGAGCACCTCACGTGAGGCGTGTTCGGCGCTGGGGCCGGATGTCCGCTTGCGCGGGTCGGGCTCCGTGGTCACGTCCTGCACCATCGGCTCCTCCTCGGGCCTGATCGACTCCTCCATCCTGAGCGGTGTGTCCCGTTATGGCCTCTCGGGTGGGTTGGGCGGGTTACCGGGGGTCTGCATAATCGCTGGCAGCGGCCAGGGGAGGGATTCGAGTGAGCACTGAGCACTGTCCGGATTGCGGCACGGCGGAAGGAGCCTGCGACTGCGCACGAGGCTTCCAGCCCCTGCGCGTCCGCCCGTACATCACCCTCCCCAACCCCACCACGCCGCCACCCACCCCCACGCCGCCGCACTCCGGCCCGGCAGACCACCCAGGCCCGGCGGGCACGACACCGCCGCACACAGCCCGACCGGACGCCACTCCGCCGCCCCCCGGCTGGACGGACACCACCTCCGCGCACCCCGGCCCGGCGAGCACCGCTCCCCACCCCAACCCGGGCACCACCACGCCACACCCCGCCCCGGCAACCACCCCGGCGCACCACCCAGGCCCGGCGGGCACGACACCACCGCACACAGCCCGACCGGACACCACTCCGCCGCACCCCGGCTGGACGGACACCACCTCCGCACACCCCGGCCCGCCCGACGCCCCACCAGCGCATTCGAGCCCCGCAGCCACCACGGCGCACCGCCCCAGCCGTGCGGGTACGACACCGCCGCACCCCGGCTGGACGGACACCACCTCCGCACGCCCCGGCCCGCCCGACGCCCCGGCAGCGCACCCCGGCCCGGCGGGCACCCCGCCGCGTGCAGGCATACCGGACGCCACTCCGCTCCCCCCTGGCCCGGCCAGCACCGCTCCGCGCCCCAACCCGGGCACGACGCCGCCGCACACAGCCCGACCGGACACCGCTCCGCCGCACCCCGGCTGGACGGGCACTACGTCCGTGCGCCCCGGCTCAGCCGACACCCCGCCGGCGCACACCAGCCCGTCAGCCACCACAACGCCGCACCCCGGCCAGGCGGGCACCCCGCCGCACGCAGCCCGGCCGGACACCACTCCGCCGCACCCCGGCCCGGCCGGCACCGCTCCGCACCCCAACCCGGGCACCACTCCGCCACACCCTGTCTGGACGGACACCACCTCCGCACACCCCAGCTCGGCCGACGCCCCGCCCGCGCACACCGGCCCGACCGGCACCGCTGCGGACACGCGAACGGCCGACCTCCCACCGCACACCCACCCGGCAAACACCCCGCCGCCCCCCACCAACCCGGCGGGCACCACTGCGCGCCCCGCCTCCCCGCGCCCCGCATCGCACCTGGGCCAAATGACCGGCGAGCCGCCCTCCTCCGGCCCTGCGAGCATCCCGCCGCCCCACCCCGGCCCGGCAAGCACCGCTGCGAGCACTCGCTCTGCGGACACCGCCACATCCCCCACCGGCCTGCCGGCCTACCCGGGGCCGACGGGCACCGCGTCGCCGTACCTCGGCTCGACCGGCGCCCCTGCGGGGTACGGCTCGCCCGGTTCCGCTCCGTACTCGGACCAGGCACCCGGCCTGCCATCACACCCCGGCCAGGCGAACACCCCTGCGCCCCCCACCGACCCGGCGGGCGCCGCCCCCGCACGCCCCGGCTCGGCCGACGCCCCGACGGCGCACACCAGCCCGACGGACACCGCTGCCCACCAGGGCCGGACAGCCGACCTGCCGCCCTACCCGGGGCAGGCGGGCACGGCTGCGCACTCCGGTTCGCCCCATGCGGGGAGCGTGGGCACCGCCGCGCACACCGACGACCCGACGGCCGTCCTCCCGGCCTACCCCGGCCCGGCGGATCCCGCGGCGCCGTACTCACCCCCCACGAGCCCGACCCGCACCGCGCCGCTGCCGCCCGGGGCTGAGACCCCCGCGTACGGGACACCCGTAGCGTCCCTGCCCGAAGAAACGATGCAGCTGCGCCCGGTCCCGCCGTACGAGCCGTACGCGACGCCCGGGGCCTACGGCTCGTACGGGTCACCCGAGGCCCACCCCGGGGGCAAGGACGGCCCGGCTTACGGGGCACGCGGGATGGCCGGCACGGACGGGGCGGACGGGGCCGACGGGACGCACTCGCCCAGGCCCCCGCGGCGCCGTATACGCAAGCCCGCCGCCATCGCGGCCGCCGCCGTCGTGGTGATCGGCGCGGCCGTCCTCGCCCTGCGGGCCGTCTCGGGATCCGCCGCACCGGAGACCACCGTCCTGGACGCGAAGCCCTCCTCCCCCTTGACCAGCCTCACCCAGGTCGACCCGTCACGGGCCACCGCGAGCACCGGCCCGACCCCGTCGCCCTCCCCCTCCTCCAGCCCCTCCCGGTCTGCCTCCGCATCCGCTTCCGCGTCCCGCTCGCCCTCCTCCACCCCGAGCCGTTCGTCGACCCCCTCGGCCGCCCCGTCCCCCACCCCGAGCCGCTCCTCCCCGCCGACCTCGCGGCCCCCCACACAGGCACCGACCCTCCGGTACGGGGACTCGGGCCCCGAGGTGGAGAAGCTCCAGCGCCTGCTGGCAGCGCAGGGCATCTACCACGGCAAGTACGACGGGCGGTACGGCGCCCGTACGGAATCGGCGGTCTCGACGTTCCAGGCGTACAACGACATCGACGAGGACCCTTGGGGCGTCTACGGTCCGGCGACCCGTCGCGCCTTGGAGGGATAGAACACACCGCATGCGGTGGCGAGCACCCCTCCGCGCTTTGTATAGTTCAGGAACAAAGTGGTTCCGTCCTCACTCCCTGACCGGTGGACGGGACCACTTGTTCTCTTTTCCCGTCCCGTCTGGAGCCCCTCCGATGTCGGCCAGCACCACCACCGCCCCCGCCGTCCTGACCGCCAAGGCCCTGCTCCTGGACATGGACGGCACCATCGTCAACTCGGACGCGGTGGTCGAGCGCTGCTGGTACGACTGGGCCGTCGCCCACGGCCTGGATCCGGAGGAAGCCCTGAAGGTGGTCCACGGCCGCCAGGGCTACGCCACCATGGCGATCCTCCTCCCGGACCGCCCGATGGAGGAGAACCTCGCCGAGAACGCGGTGATGCTCGCCCGCGAGACCGCCGACACCGAGGGCGTGGTCCCGATCGGCGGCGCTCCCGCCTTCATGGCCGCCCTCAACACCCTCCCCCACGCCCTGGTCACCTCCGCCGACGCGGCCCTGGCCGCGGCCCGGATGACGGCCGCCGCCCTGCCGATGCCCGAGGTACGGGTCACCGCCGAGTCGGTGCAGGCCAGCAAGCCCGACCCGGAGGGCTTCCTGATGGGCGCTGCCGCTCTCGGAGTGGACCCGGCCGACTGCATCGTCTTCGAGGACTCCGCCGCCGGCATCGCCGCGGGTCGGGCCGCGGGCATGCGGGTCATCGGCGTCGGCCCCCGCGCCGCCGCCCACGGCCCCACCGCCCACGTCCTCGACCTCAGCGCCGTCGCCGTCACCACCTCCCCCGACGGCTCCATCACCCTCACCCTCGAAACGGCCTGACCGAAACCACCCGACGAACGGCCCACCCGGGCACCCCGACGGACCGACGCCCTCTCCGGACACTCCGACAGGTGACCCACCCCGGGGACAACCGGACGGACGGCCCGCTCCGGGCAACCCGACAGACGGCCCACCCCAGGGACAGCCCGACGGACGGCCCGCCCCGGACAACCCGACGGACAGCCCACCCCGGGGACAACCGGACAGACGGCCCGCCCCGGACAACCGGACAGACGGCCCGCCCCGGACAACGGGACAGAGGGCCCGCTCCGGACAACCCGACAGGCGACCCACCCCGGGGACAACCGGACAGACGCCCGCTCCGGACAACCCGACGGACGAACTCTCGGGACACCCGATCGACGGCCCGCCCCACGACGGCCAGGGCCTCGGCGCCGAACAGGCGGCCGGACCGCGGTAGCCCAATCCTGGTGGCCAGACCCTGGTCGGCAGACCCTGGTGGCCAGACCCTGGTCGGCAGACCCTGGTGGGCAGACCCTGGTGGGCAGACCCCGGTGGGCAGACCCCGGTGACCAGATCCTGGCGGCCAGACCCTGGGCGAGCAGACCTGGTGGCCAGATCCTGGGCGAGCAGATCCGGTAGCCGCTCCAGGAAGCCGCCACCCCCAGGGCGCCAGAACCAAGCAGCCCACCCCGGACAGGCAGGCCCCGGCTGCCGAACTCGCCCCGCCCGCCCGGGCGGGC
>NZ_JBHVYI010000063.1:0-51683 GCF_042880975.1 Streptomyces sp. NPDC058289 | reverse complement strand
CCGCGGTCCCGGCCACGGGGGGTCTGGCCCCGGCCGTGGGTCGCGTGGATCATGAGGGGGTGCCGGAGCGATGGGGCCCCGGCGCGCGCCACCGAGCCCAGGGGGTCCATGTGCCGTCCGTGCCGTCCGTGCAGTCCGCGTCGTCCGTCGAGCCGAGTTACGCGTCCGGGGCCGGCGAGGTGCCGCTGCTGGGCGACACCATCGGCGAGAACCTGGACCGCACCGTCCGCAGGTTCCCCGGCCGTGACGCCCTCGTCGACATGGCCTCCGGGCGCCGGTGGACGTACGCGGAGTTCGCCGCTGAGGTGGACGCCCTCGCGCTCGGCCTGCTGGACCTCGGGATCGTCAAGGGGGACCGGGTCGGCATCTGGGCACCCAATCGCCCCGAGTGGACGATGGTGCAGTACGCCACCGCCAGGATCGGCGCGGTCCTCGTCACCGTGAACCCGGCCTACCGGTCCCACGAGCTGGAGTACGTCCTGCGCCAGTCCGGTATCCGGCTGCTGGTGGCGGCGGACCGGTTCAAGACCTCCGACTACGCGGCCATGATCGAGGAGGTCGGGCCGCGGTGCCCGGACCTGGAGTTCATCGCCCTGCTCGACGGTCCGCTCTGGAACTCCCTCCCGGAACGCGGCCGCCGCGCCGACCGGGCCGAACTGCTGCGCGCCCAGTCCGCGCTGAGCCCCGACGACCCGGTCAACATCCAATACACCTCTGGGACGACCGGCTTCCCCAAAGGTGCGACCCTCTCGCACCACAACATCCTCAACAATGCCTACTTCGTGGGCGAGTTGTGCCACTACACGGAGCTGGACCGGGTCTGCATCCCGGTGCCCTTCTACCACTGCTTCGGCATGGTCATGGGGAACCTCGCCTGCACCAGCCACGGCGCTGCCATGGTCATCCCCGCGCCCGCCTTCGACCCGGGGGCCACCCTGGCCGCCGTCCAGGCGGAGGCCTGCACCTCCCTCTACGGGGTCCCCACCATGTTCATCGCCGAGCTGGCCCACCCGGACTTCGAGACCTACGACCTCTCCAGCCTGCGCACGGGCATCATGGCGGGCTCGCCCTGTCCGGTCGAGGTGATGAAGGAGGTCATCGACCGGATGGGCATGCGCGAGGTGTCCATCTGCTACGGCATGACGGAGACCTCGCCGGTCTCCACCCAGACCCGCGTGGACGACTCCGTGGAGCGCCGCGTCTCGACCGTGGGCCGGGTCGGACCGCATCTGGAGGTCAAGGTGGTCGACCCGGCCACCGGCCGTACCGTCCCGCGCGGCGAACCGGGCGAACTGTGCACCCGGGGCTACTCCGTCATGCTCGGCTACTGGGACCAGCCCGAGCGCACCGCCGAGGCCGTCGACGCGGCCCGCTGGATGCACACCGGAGACCTCGCCGTCATGGACGGGGACGGGTACCTGAGCATCACCGGCCGGATCAAGGACATGGTGATCCGAGGCGGAGAGAACCTGTACCCGCGCGAGATCGAGGAGTTCCTGCACGCCCACCCCGACGTCATGGACGTCCAGGTCATCGGCGTGCCCGACCCGAAGTACGGGGAGGAGCTCATGGCGTGGGTGCGGATGCGCGAGGGCGCCGAGCCGCTGACCGCGGCGGCCGTGCGCGCGTACTGCGAGGGCCGGCTGGCCCACTTCAAGATCCCGCGCTACGTCCACGTCGTGGAGGAGTTCCCCATGACGGTGACGGGCAAGATCCGCAAGATCGAGATGCGGGAGACCGCGGCCCGGCTGCTGGGCCTTCCCTCCTGACGCAGGCGCACCGGCGACCGGCCCGCCCGGTGCCCCGTACCGCCACCGTCGCTGCGGTACGGGACACCGGGCGGGCGGAGCCCGCACCCGCTCAGCGGGCCGCCCCGGCGCCCTTCCCCGCGACCGTGTTGCTCGTGACCGCGCCGTCGGCGCCGGCCAGGGTCACGGCGTGCCGGACCCCGTCGGAGCCGAGGACCACCACGCGCCAGGCGCTCCCGCCGCCCTCCTGGGCGATCACGCGCAGCGCCTCGGCCTTGCCGCCGGGCACGGCGGCCTCCGCCTTCTCCAGGGCCTGGGCCGCCGGCAGCGCGGGCAGCGGTACGGGGGCCCGGCCGGGCCCGTCCACGACGAACCCCTCCTCGCCGTCGGTCGTCCCGGGCCGCCCCGGTCCGTCCGGCGGGAAGGCACCCCGCTCGCCCTTCTGACCCCGCAGGCCGGGCTTGCCGGGCTCGCCCGGCTTCCCCGGGCGCGCGGGCAGCGGAGCCGTCATACCGCCGCCTTCCCGCTCGACGTCGAACCGGTCCCACATCCGCTCCGCGCGCGTGCGGCGGACATCGTGCTCGTGGTCCGTCACGGCCACCGCCGCCGCCCCCGCTCCGGCGGACGCCACCACCACGAGCCCGAGCGCCACCCAGCGTCCCCGGCCCTCACGGGCGAACCGGGTGAAGCGGGCGATCCGGGCGCCGCGCCCCGCCGCCTTGCCGGCCGGGGCGAGGTTGCCCTCGCCCTCGCCGCCACCCTCCCCGGGAACAGCGGCCGGGGGGAATTGGGGCGGCTGCGGACTGGACTGAGTCATCTGAAAGCTCCTCGCGTTCTCCGGGCCACGTGCCCGGCTCGGCCGATCCTGCGAGCAGGATGCTGAAGCCCCGCTGAAGCGAGCTGAAGAACCCTTCAGCAAGCCGGCGGCGCGACCTGAGAACCTTGCCCCATGCGCGTACTGGTGGTCGAGGACGAGCGGCGGCTGGCCGCCGCCCTGCAACGTGGTCTGCGGGCCGAGGGCTTCACTGTGGACACGGCACACGACGGCCCGCAAGGCCTGTGGATGGCCGGCGAACACGACTACGACGCCATCGTGCTCGACATCATGCTGCCCGGCCTGAACGGCTACCGGGTCTGCGCCAGGCTGCGCGCGGCCGGCTGCGAGTCCGGCATCCTCATGCTCACCGCCAAGGACGGCGAGTACGACGAGGCGGAGGCGCTGGACACCGGAGCCGACGACTTCCTCTCCAAGCCCTTCTCCTACGTGGTCCTCGTGGCCCGCCTGCGGGCCCTGATCCGGCGCACCGGCCGCCGCAGCCCGCAGGTCATGGAGTTCGGCGACCTCCTCGTCGACCCGGCCCGGCAGCGCTGCACGCGCGGCGGCGTCGAAGCCCGGCTGACCGCGCGCGAGTTCGCCGTCCTGCTGCACCTGGCGCGCCGGGCCGGCGAGGTCGTACCCAAGCGGGACATCCTCGACCACGTCTGGGACACCGCCTACGAAGGGGACCTCAACGTCGTGGAGGTCCACGTCAGCGCCCTGCGCCGGAAGATAGACGCGCCCTTCGGCCGGGCAGCGGTGGAGACCGTCCGGGGCGCCGGATACCGGCTGGCGGCCGACGGTGGCTGAGCCCGACGAGAACCGGGACCGGCCCCACGAGGACCGGGACCGGCCCGGCGAGGATCGGGGCCGGCCCGGCGAGGACCGTGACCGGCCGCGCGTGGCGGCGTACGGCCCGCGCGCGGTGGCGTACCGGCTGCGCGAGTTCCCGTACCGGCTGCGCCGGGCCGCGGCCCGGCTTCGCCCTCGGTCGGTCCGGGCTCAGGCCACCCTCGGGGCCTCCGCGGTGGTGGCGCTGGCCCTCGGCGTGGCCTCCTTCGCCCTGCTCGGGGCTCTGGAGACCAACATGACCAGGAGCGCCCAGGCCGACGCCGAACAGCATGCCGTCAGGGTGGCCGCGCTGGCCGCGACCGGCCGGCTGGACCCCGTGCCGCCCCCGGGCCGCGGCACGGACTTCGTCCAGGTCGTCGACGCGCAGGGCCGCGTCATCGCGGCCAGCCCCAACCTCCGCGGCCGCCCCGCCCTCGTCCCCGAACCACCCGTCGCACCCGGCACGGTCCGCGACACCTGGAAGGGCGGCCGGGTCCGCCAGGAGCACCGCCAGCGCGTCGTGCAGGTCACCACCGTCACCGCGAAGGGCCTGGTCACCGTCTACGCGGGGACCTCGCTGCGGGACGCCGACACCGCCGACGAGACCATCATGGCGGTGCTGGCCTTCGTGGTCCCGCTGCTCGTCCTGGTCGTGGCCCTGATCACCTGGCGGGTCACCGGCTGGGCCCTGCGTCCCGTGGAGGCGATCCGTGCCGAGGTCGCCGAGATCGGCGACCGCGAACTGCACCGCCGGGTGCCCGTTCCGGCCACCCGCGACGAGGTGGCCCGGCTCGCCGTCACCATGAACGCCACCCTGGACCGGCTGGAGGCCGCCGGCATCCGCCAGCGCCGCTTCATCGCGGACGCCTCGCACGAACTGCGCAGCCCGATCACGGTGCTCCGGACCCAGCTGGAGGTCGCGCAGGCCCACCCGGATCCCGAGCTGTGGGGCGAGCTGGTCAGCGGCGCGCTGGAGGACACCGTACGGCTCCAGGACCTGGCGGCCGACCTGCTCCTGCTGGCCCGGCTCGACACCTCGGAGCCGCCGCCGGCCGCCGCCGTCGACCTCACGGAGGTGGTCCGCGAAGCGGCCCGTACGCGCAGGGGCGAGCGGGTGCCCGTCCGGGCAGACATCGCCCCCGGGATCGCGGTCCGCGGCAGCACGATCTGGCTGTCGCGGCTCGTCACCAACCTGCTGGACAACGCCGGCCGCCACGCCGAACAGCACGTCACCGTCGCCCTGCGCGTGGACGAGTCCCGGGGCGAGGCCGTCCTCGAAGTGACCGACGACGGCGCGGGCATCGCGCCCGCCGAGCGCGAACGGGTCTTCGAACGCTTCACCCGGCTCGACGACGCCCGCGCCCGCGACGAGGGCGGCACCGGCCTGGGCCTGGCCATCGCCCGCGACATCGCCCTGCGCCTCGGGGGCACCCTCGCCGTCCGGGACTCCCCGAAGGGGGCCCGCCTGGTCGCCACGCTCCCGCTGGCTCCCTGACCGTGCCCGGGATCCCGACGGTGCCCGCTCAGCAGACCGGCCGGCGTCCCGCGTCCCGTGCGGCCTCCTCCTCCGCCGCAACGGGCGCGGGCACCCCCGGTACCGGATCGGGCGGGGTCAGCAGCAGGCCTTCGCGGCCCGGGGGGTCGAAGAGCGGAGCGGGTTTCACGGAGACCCGGCCCGTGGAGACGGCCTCCAGGGTGCCGAGGGCCGAGACGTACGCCGGGAAGCTGTCCGTGTCCCGCCGGTGGCGGGCCGGCTCCCGGTAGTCACCGAGGGCCGGGTAGCCGTCCTGCCCGGTGAGCGTGTACGAGGTGGTCACGACCCGGTACGAGGCCTCCGGCCGCAGCGGAGCACCGTCGACGAGCACGTCGCCCGGGGCCACCCGGTCCCCGACGGGCCCCGCCGCGTCGAAGGAGTACCGGACGTTGTCCGACACCGCGAGCGGGGCGTACGTGAGCACGCCGGAGGCGTCCAGCGCCCACTGTTGCTCCAGGGCGTCGTGGAGCCTGCGCCCGCTCACCTCGGCGCTGACCAGGGGGCACCCGTAGCCGACGGCCCGCCAAGCCCGCTCGAAGCTGACCGGGTCGTCCAGGGCGGCACCGGCGAGCAGGTCGGTGTTGATCACGCTGCGGCCCACGCGCGGGGCGACCGCGATGAGCGCCAGGTCCGCGCCGGAGCGCGCGGGCCGGGGGCTGGTGTCGAAGGAGTCGGGCGCCTGACGGGCGGCCCACAGCGCCCAGTCGGCGACGAGGTTGCCCATGGTGGACTCCCCGGCCGGGGAGAGCCGGCGGCGGAAGGAGGCGCGCTGGCGTCCGATGACGCCCGCCCCGTGCCGCTGCGCGGAGACGGTCCAGTGGTCGACGACCTCCTTGAGCACCGGATCGGGGTCCACGTCACGGGTGTTGGGGTGGTTGACGGAGCTGGTGAGGGCGCGGACGACCGTACCGTTGCCGGGGTCGAGCCGCAGGGTGATCTCGCCGATGATCTGCCCGTGGCAGCCGGCCTCGACGAAGGGCCTCGGCCGTCCGTCGGGACCCGGGAGCATCATGTTGAAGGCGCAGTGCCAGTGGCCGGTCACGATCGCGTCGATGTCCGGGGACACGCGCAGCGCCAGCTCGTAGGCCGGACCGCTGGGTTCGCTGCCGGAATCGAAGTCGCTGCCCGCCACCGCCCCGTCGTGCATGCTCAGCACGATGGCGCCCACCCCGAGTGCCTTGAGCCGGGCGGCGCAGAGGTTGGCGGAGGCGAGCTGGTCCAGCGTGGTCAGGCCGGGCTGGAAGGAGTTCCCGAAGGTCTCGGTGCCGACGGCCGTCAGGTGGATGAACCCGATGGGCAGCCGCTGCCCGCCCGGCGCGTCCACGTACTCGATGTTGTACGGCGGGAGCACCGTCTCCCCGCTCGCCGCGGACACGGCGTTGGCGCTGTAGTAGCGGAAGTCGGCGCCGTGGAAAGGGGCGCCGCCCGAGTCCGGGAACGCGTTGGTCAGCCCCGCTCCCTCATAGGGGACCCCCTGCTCCATGTGCCGGCGCAGGAAGCCGGGCGTGCGGTCGAACTCGTGGTTGCCGGCGGTCGCGAAGTCCAGGCCGAGCCGGTTCAGTGCCTCGATGGTCGGCTCGTCGGCGAGGGTGAAGGCGGGGAACTCCCAGCCGGAGAACAGGTCGCCCGGCGCGAAGAAGAAGGAGTTGGCCCGTCCGGCCCGCAACCGGGCCAGATGGGTGGCCATGTAGGCGACCCCGCCGACCGCGTACGTACGGCCGCCCGCGCCGGTGATGACGGAATCCCGGGCCGGGGGAGCGGAGAGGTAGCCGTGCAGGTCGGTGATGTGCAGTAGCTGTACGTCCACGTACCCGGCCGCGCTCGCGGCGTCCTGCGCCGCGCCGGTGGCGACCGCCGCGGCGCCGGTGAGCGCCTTGACGCCGAAGGCCCCGGCGGCTCCGGCGGCCCGGGCCAGGAACCGGCGCCGGCCGAACCGCTCCATCAGCGCCGCCCCCGATCCGCCGGCGGGTCAACTCCCGCACGCTCGGAAGCAGTCTGTACGCGCCCGATGACCGTCCGTGGCGCGGCATTCGTCACCGGGGCGAAATTCCGGGGAACTTCACCCCGGTGACGAACGCCCCTCCTCCGGGACCCTTGCAGACCCGGCTCCCGGCGTGAGCCGGGGGCGTGCAAGGCCTTTCCTCCGCGCTCCGTCGGGATCAGGCCGTTCTGGCCCCCGTGCCCGCTCCGGACCCCCGTCCCCGGGTGCCCCGCGCGCCCGTTCCCGCCGGTCGGCGACGAAGGCCGGTTCTCGTTACTCCGCGCTCCGGGCTCGGATGTACTCCCTCACTCGACCATCCAACCACTCGACGAGGGTTCCCCCGGGACGCACCGCGGCCCCGCTCCGCCATGCCGCGGAGCGGCGCCGTCCGGCGGGGAACGCCGCTGTTCGACGACGACGTGAAGGAGCTGCACGTGGCTGAGGAGACGGCAGGGAGCACCCAGGGCAAACCGGTGGCACCAGGTGATCGGGCGCCCGCCGACCCACCCGAGTTCACGTTCGCCCACGGCGCCCACCAGGAGGCCATGGAGCAGCTCTCGCTCCGGGAGATGGCCGCACGGCTGCCCGCCGCCCTCGCGCAGACCGCGCGGATGGCCTGGCGCCTCGACCCCGCCTCCGCGACCCTGCTGCTGGCGGGCCAGATCCTCGCCGGGGTCTGTACGGCAGCCTCCCTCGGGGCCGTCGCCGAAGCGATGGGCCCGCTCCTGACCGGCGGTGGCGCGGGCGAGCGCATCGCGGACGCCGCCCGGCCGCTGGCCGTCGCCGCCGTCGCGGCCGGGGTCGGTACGACGGCCCAGATCGTCGCCGGCGGCGCGGCCCGCCGGCTCACCCCGCGCCTGGCCACGACGGCCGACCTGGACATGGTCGACGCCCACATGGACGTGGAGGTATCCGCCTACGACGAGCCCGCCTTCTCCGACCGCTCGGAGGCGGCCGAGATCGGCGCGGCCCGGTCCTCCATGCTCGTCAAGGACGCGATGGCCTTCACCAACGGCCTGGTCAACCTGGTGGCGGTGGCCGGGGTCCTCGCCGTCGTCCACCCCGTCCTGATGCCGCTGCTCCTGCTCTCCGTCGTCCCGCGCGGCGCGGGCGCCGTCTTCGCCGCCCGCCTGGACTACGCCCTCCACAACGAGACGATCGCCTCCCGCAACGTCCGCGGGATGATGCGCTGGTACCTCACCACCCACAAGCTCGGCGACGAGCTGCGCTGCAATTCCATGCGTCCCCACGCGCACGCCTGGTACGCCGCGGTCTGCGCCCGCATCGACGCCAAACTCGTCGGCTCCGCCCCGCGCCACCTGCGGGTCTCGCTCCTCGCCGCGGCCCTCGGCGGCCTCTTCCAGCTCGGAACCTGGGCCGCGCTGGCCGCCCTGGTCCTGGCCGGCTCCATGGCCCTGGCGGCAGCCGGCACCGCCATCGTCGCCATGCGGACCTCGGCCTCCGCCCTGTCCAGCCTGGTGGTCTACGGCGCCGCCATGTTCCAGCACGCCCTCTACCTCGAGGACTACCGCCTCTTCCTGGAGCAGGCCCGCGAACTGGCCGTCACCCGGGGCCGCGTGGAGGCGGGGCCGCCGGAGAAGGTCAGCCTGGAGAACGCCTCGTACACCTACCCGGGCAAGGACACTCCGGCGCTCGGCCCGGTCAGCCTGTCGCTCTCCCGCGGTGAGATCATCGCCGTCGTCGGCGAGAACGGCGCCGGGAAGTCCACCCTCATCCGGCTGTTGACCGGCCTCACGGTCCCGAGCGACGGGGAGGCGTACTGGGACGGCACCCCCACCCGCGCGCACGACCAGCGCACCCTGTGGACCCACGTCGGGCTGGTCGCCCAGTCCTACGCGCAGTGGCCGTTCACGGTGCGCGACAACATCACCCTGGGGCAACCCGACGCGCGGGGTGAGGACGCCGTGTGGGACGCGCTCGACGCGGTCGGCATGCGCGAGGCGGTCCAGGGCTACCCGCACGGACTCGACACGCTCCTGGCCCGCTCGCTGTGGGGCGGCCACGAACTCTCCGGGGGGCAGTGGCAGCGCCTGGCGTGCGCCCGCGCCTTCCACCGCCGGCCCCGGCTGCTGATCATGGACGAGCCCACCTCGGCGATGGACGCCCGCGGGGAACACCAGATCTTCACCGGCCTGCAGGGGATGAAGGAGGACCGGATCACCATGATCGTCACCCACCGGATGGAGAACTGCCGCCTGGCCGACCGGATCATCGTCCTGGACAAGGGCCGGGTCATCGAGACCGGTACGTTCGCCGAACTGACCGCCCTCGACGGCACGTTCGCCGAGCTGTACGGGCTCTCCCAGGACCGCTGACCGTGCGCCCCGCTCCGGACGACCGGAGCGGGGCCCTGCACCGCCGCGGCTATGGAGCGGCGTAGCGGGCCAGGAAGAGGTCGACCCCCGAGGCGACGACGCGGGTCAGCTCCGCCGGGTCGGTCTCGGTGCCGGGCGCGAAGGTGTGCGCCAGTTGGGGGACGCCGACGGTGGCGGCGACGAGCTGCCGGACGGCGAGCTCGGGGTCCGCGACGTGGAGCCTTCCGCACCGGTCGAGTTCGCTGAAGGCCTCGACGAGGGGCCCGTTGTACATGTCGTACGTGACCCGGTACCAGAGCCGGCCCAGCTGGGGGAAGCGGCCGGTCTCCCCGATCACCAGGCGGCGCAGCGTCATGATGTCGGGGCGCAGCAGGAGCGTGGCCCAGCCACCGGTGAGGGCGATCAGGGCGGCGCGCAGATCGGCGGCTTCCACCAGGGCGGAGCCGTCCGGTTCGAGGCCGGCGTAGGTCTCGCGCAGGATGCCGCCGATGACGGCGAGGAACAGTCGCTCCTTGGTGCCGAAATGCTTGTAGAGCGTCGCCTTGGAGACCCCCGAGCGGCTGGTGATCGCGTCCATGGAGGCGCCCGCGTACCCCTCGGCGAGGAACTCCGCGGCGGCCGCGTCGACGATCGCCCGGCGCTTGCGCCGGACGGCGTCGGAGGACGCGGGGATGACCGGGATGCCATAGGCGTCGGTGGTGTTCGCCGTTTCGGCTTCCATGGGGGAGTCCTTCGTACCTGCGGGGTGGCGTGGGGGAGGTGAGTGCCGGGGCCAGTCTAGGAACCGAACCGTTCGGTACGCACCGCGTGCCCGGCCCCGGCACCGGCCCGGGTCAGCCCTGCGCCGCGCCGCCCTTCTTGACGGCCTCGGTGATGTCGGCCGTGTCGGCGGCCGAGGGGACCGCGATGTCCTTCGCCACGCCGAAGGACAGGAAGTCGATGTTGACGGTGACGTTTCCGAAGACCTGGTTCAGCCGCGAGGGCATGCCCTTGTCGTCGACCCAGACGTCCGAGACGAGCTCGGTCGCACCGCCCCCGCCCACTGCGCCGAAGACCGCCTTGGCGTCGCCCATCTTGTCCACCGGAATCGTGGCCCGGTAGTGGACGGAGCTCTTGCCGTTGACGTCCTCCCGGCCGACCTCGGTGATGTTGCCGGCCCACTTGAGCGACTTCAGTCCGGCCGTCGGGTCGTTGTTGCCCGCGCTCATCCCGGCGGCGCCCTGCGCGCCCAGCACGGCCGAGGCCTCGATCTTCAGCCAGGTCTTGCCCGCGAAGGGGCCGCTCGGCGCCGGATCGATGCCGTAGTAGTACGCCCCCTGGACGAGCCGGTACGTGATCGTGCCGTCGGCGACCAGGTCCTGCATCTGGAGGTCCGCGGCCGGCATCTCGGCTTCCATCGCGAGGCCGTTGCCCCAGGAGTAGGTGCCGTTCACCTGGACCGGCTTGCCGCCCGTGTCGGGCATCGTCACGTTCATCTCGATCTCGGCCGAGCCCGCCTTGGAGGCCTCGTCCGAGGCCTTCGTGAGCCTCGCGACCAGCGTCTCCGCCGAGTCCGCCGCCTTCTTGCCCACCGAGGCCCCGGCCGTACAGCCGCTCAGGCCCGCCGTCACGATCACGGCCGCCGCGATGCTCGTGGTGACTGCTGCTGCCTTCATTCCCCACCCCTTGCTCCGTTGTCGTCCCCGCCCCCCGGACAGGACCCGGTCGCCCCAACGCTTGCACAACTCCCGGACGGGGAGCGAAGAATTCGGGCCCCACCGCCCCGTCGCGATGTCCCCCGGAAGGCTCCCCGAGAGGCCACCCGAAAACTCGCGGCGCCCGTCCGAGCAGCCCGTATATCCTGCCTGGCATGCTGCGACTCGAACGCCTGCGGGCCGATCACGAAGACGCCCTGCTGGCCTTCGAGCGGGACAACCGGGCGTACTTCGCCCGCTCCGTACCGGACCGCGGGGACGCGTACTTCGCGGAGTTCGCCGACCGACACCGCGCCCTGCTCGCGGAACAGGACACGGGCGCGTGCCGCTTCCACGTGGTGCTGGACGGTGCGGGGGAGCTGATCGGACGCGTCAACCTGGTGGACCTGGCGGACGGCGCCGCCGACCTCGGCTACCGGATCGGCGAAGGGGCGGCGGGCCGCGGCGCGGCCACCGCGGCCGTACGGGAGGTCTGCCGGATCGCCGCCACGGAGTACGGGCTCGGCGTCCTCACCGCGTCCGCGGCCCTGGACAACCCGGCATCGGCGGCGGTGCTCCGGCGGACCGGGTTCACGGTGGTGGGGGAGACCGTGCTGGACGGCTGCCCCGGGCTGACCTACCGGCGGGCACTCACGGCAGAGGACTGACCGGTCCGGCCCGGCCGCCGGCCCTCTGCCCCTCCGGCCCGCTGCCCCTCCGGCCCTCCGCCCCGCCCCGACGGGGCGACAGCCCCGGGTCTGGTGCGTACGGGTGACGGCCCGCCAGGGACCCGTCACCCCATCGGTGGCCCCGGCGCGCGCGCACGGCGTTGATCACCGAGTGTGTTGATCACCGGCAGCGCGCGCTGCCCGTCGGCCCCCGCACTGAGGAGTCCCCGGCCCCATGGCTGTCGCCGCCGTCCTCTCCGTCTTGTGCGCCGCCCTCGTCGCGATGGGCGCCGCGAAGCTCGGCCACCACGTGGCACGCAACCGCACGATGCCGGACGTGGGTCCCGCCGTCGGCACCGCCGCGGGAGTGGTCTTCTCCTTCTTCATCCTCACCCTGGCCTTCCTGATGGTGAGTTCCGCCCAGGAGCTGGCCGTCGCGCGCAAGGGCAACTACGCGGAAGCCGGCGCGCTGATAGACCTCTACCTCGCCGCCGACCGGATGCCGGCCGCCACCAAGGCCGAGGTGCGCGGCCACTCCGAGAAGTACGCCCACATGGTCATCGACCGCGAGTGGCCCAGGATGCGCGAGGGCGAGACCGACGAGGAGACCTGGGCCATGGCCTACGGGCTCTACCAACTGGTCGCCAAGGCCCCCGCGGAGACCCCGCCGAAGGCAGTCGACGACGCGCGGGACGCGGTCACCCGGCTGCTCGCACAGCGCCGCGTCCGGGTGGCGGACATCCAGGGCGGGCTGCCGGCCATCATGGTGGTCACCCTGATCGGCGCGGCCGTCCTCTCGGTGGCCTTCTTGGTCCTGATCGGCTGGCCCAAGGGCCTGCGCGGGGTCCTCGGCATCGCCGCGCTCGGCGGCATCTGCGGGTACGGCGTCTGGCTGGTCCTCCAGCTCAACCACGCCTACGCCTCGGGCGTCCACATCGAGCCCGCCGCCTTCCACGAGGCACTGCGCCGGATGGCCTTCGTGACCGCCCACGGCATCTGAGACACCCCGCTTCCCCCCCTCCCGCTTCCCCCCTCCCGCTTCCCCTTTCCCCCACGTAAGGGTTCCCCATGTTCCGTCCCGGAGTCGCCCGCGCCCTGGTCGCAGGCACCCTCCTCGGCCTGCTCCCCGCGGGCCCCGCGGCCGCGCACGAAGCGCCGTACGATCCGGACGCCGCGCGGCCGGCACCGTACGTCGCCCCCGAGCGGGTGCGCCGCGAGATCAGCGCGGACGAGCGGCTGAGCCTCGGTGAGGACCACGCCGAGGAGCACGCCCGGACCCGCCTCGCGCTGCGGGACGCCGCCGACTACCCCGACACCACCCGCCGCGCCCGCCTGAAGGCCCTCACCGAGTCCCAGGCCGAGGCCAACGCCGGGCTGGCGCCGGAGAAGTACGGCGTGTTCAAGGAGTACTTCGACTCGCCGGACTTCGCCGCCCACATCGCGCTGCTGCCCACCGGCAAGGTGCTGCTCTTCTCCTTCGAGCGGATCGAGACCAACCCCACCAAGGAACCCGCCCCCACCAACATCATCGGCGCCACCAACGCCGGCCGCGCCTTCCTCTGGGACCCGGCCAAGGGCACCGGCGCGGCGGCGTTCACCAAGGTCACCCCGCCGGTGGTCGACATGCCCGACGGGACCGACTCGCCGCGCCCCGCACCGTTCTTCTGCTCCGGCCACTCCTTCCTGCCCAACGGCATGCTCGGGGTCTTCGGCGGCAACCTCGGCTCCAACGGAGGCAGCGGCGCCAAGCTCTCGCTGGTCTTCGACCCGTGGACGGAGACCTGGAGCCGCAACCAGGACATGGCCACCGGGCGCTGGTACCCCTCCGTGGTGACCGCCGCGGACGGCCGCCAGCTCATCATGTCCGGCCAGTCCGAGCTGGGCTGGGGCACCCCGACCCCGCTCGTGGAGCGCTTCCCCGCCCTCGCGCACCCCGTGCCCCGGGAGAAGACGGACGTCCCGCGCGACGTCCCGGTCGGCCCGTTCAAGGCGAAGGCCCCCTTCACCCGCGATTACCCCCATCTCTTCTCGCTCCGCGACGGCCTGGTCTACGGGCTCGGCCGGGTCCACGACGAACAGTGGGCCTTCGACCCCGTCAAGGAGACCCGCACCGACCTGCCGCCCCGTCCCGACGGCAGCATGCGGCTGTACGGGGGAGCCGTGCCGCTGCCCGGCGGGTACGAGGGCCCCAAGGCGGCCCTGATCATCGGCGGGGACCGCACCGACCCGAACACGTACAAGCTGTCCGGAGGCCGCTGGACCGTCGACAAGCCCCGTGCCTTCGGCCGCACCCAGGACAACACCCTGCTGATGCCGAACGGAACGCTGCTGACGGCGGGCGGCGGATACGACATCCGCGACTACGGGAACGGGGTCCTGAACCCCAACGCCGATCTGAAGTACCGGCAGTTCGAGATGCGCGACGGGCAGGGGAACTGGAAGCTCGGCCCCGCCCAGCGGCTTCCCCGCGGCTACCACTCCAATGCCGTGGTCCTGCCCGACGGCCGGGTCGTGGTCACCGGCGACGAGCTCCAGCAGCTCGCCAACGACGCCGACATCACCGACGGGATGAACGGCACCATCGAGATCTACGAGCCCTCCTACCTCCACCAGGGGGCCAGGCCCGCCCTCGGCAAGGTGCCCGCCGGCCCCGTCGGCCACGACACCCGCTTCGAGGTCACCACGCGCACCCCCGACCAGGTCGAGCGGGCCGTACTGCTGGCGCCCACCACCGCCACGCACGCGGTCAACACCAGCCAGCGCCACGTGGAACTGCGGATCAAGCGGCGCGCAGGCGACACCCTCACCCTGCAGGCCCCGCCGACCGCCGCCGCCGCGCCGCCCGGCTACTACATGCTCTTCCTCCTCGACGCCAAGGGAGTGCCCAGCGTCGCCCAGTGGATCAAGCTCGACTCCGGAGTGCCCGCGGCGCCGCTGCGCTGAACCCGGCCGATCTCCGGCGTTCTCTCCCTCCCTCCCTCCCTCCCTCCCTCCCCGTCCCCCGCCCCTTCGCCACTTGGAGCAAGTCGATGGCCCTCGCCCCGTCGCCGCCCCCGGGCTGCCCCCACACCGGACCCGCCCGTAGGACCGTGGTCCAGGCGGCGGCCCTCGCCGCCGCCGGCATCACCGCGGGCCTCGCGCCCACGGCCCGGGCCGCCGAGGCCCCGGCCCGCCCGGCGGCGGGCCCGGCCGCGGAGCCCGCACTGAGGGACACGGCCCCCGAAGCCCTCCCGCTGCGCACCGACCGAAACTCCCAGGGCGACATCCTCGCCGGGTTCCGCAAGGACCACGCCTGCTTCCTGTTCCTCCACTTCGGCGACGCCGACAAGGCCAGGCGCTGGCTGACCGGCCTGCTGCCCTCGATCTCCACCACCGAGGAAGTGGCCCGCTTCAACCGGGCCTTCAGCAGGGCCCGCCGGCGCAGCGGCGGCACCGACCCCGCCTCCATGGCCACCCTGTGGACCGGGATCGGCCTGACCCACCCGGGGCTGCGCCTGTTCGCGGGCAAGGAACCCTTCCCCGCCGCTCCGCCCGGCTCCAGCGCCGAGGCCTTCACCCAGGGTTCCGCCGCCCGCGCGCAGCAGCTCGGCGACACCGGCACCAGCGCCCCGCAGTCCTGGCTGTTCGGCGCCGAGGAGCCCGGCCGCGCGGTGCACGCCGTCCTCACGCTCGCCGCCGACCAGCCCGAACGCCTCACCACCGCAGTCGCCGAACACCGCGCGGGCGCGGCCGCGGCCGGCGGGACGGTCCTGTTCCGCCAGGACGGGGCCACACTCCCCGGCGCGCTGCGCGGGCACGAGCACTTCGGGTTCCTCGACTGCATCAGCCAGCCCGGCGTACGCGGCTTCGACGAGCCCGATCCGGCCGACCCCACCGGCGTGCTGGGCAAGCCCGGAACACGGCTCATCCCCGCCGGCGAGTTCGTCGTCGGCCCCGAGCGGGTGAACAAGCGCCCCACCGGCCTGCCCGCCTGGGCCACCGGCGGCGCCTTCCAGGTGGTACGCCGCCTCGCGCAGGACGTGCCCGGCTGGTGGACCCAGGTCGCCCTGCGCCTCGCCGATCTCCAGCGCGCCGGCGCCGCTCCCGCCGACGCCGGCCGGGAATGGCTCGGAGCCCGCCTGATGGGCCGCTGGCCGGGCGGCATGCCGGTCTCCCTGTGCCCCGCGGCGGAGGAACTGCCCGTGCCGGGCAAGCATCCCGACGCCGGACTCGACTACAGCCAGGACCCGCAGGGCTGGCGGATGCCGCTGTTCGCGCACATCCGCAAGGGGAACCCGCGCGGCGGCCTCGTCCTCACCCCGGGCCGTCCCCCGGTGAACCAGGCGGAGCTCGACGCGCGGCGCCTGATGCGGCGCGGAATCCCGTACGGCCCCGTCTACAAGCCCGAACTGGGCGAGGAGCACGGTCCGCAGGCCCCGCGCGGGCTGGTCTTCGTCTGCCACCAGTCGGACCTGGTGGGGCAGTTCGAACTGGTGATGCGCAAGTGGGTGAACGAGCCGGACTTCCCGGCCGGGCGCAACCCACGCACCGGCTGCGACCCGGTGCTCGGCCCCGACTCGCCCATCGCGTTCGAGACCCCCTCGGCGGACGGCACCGGCAGCCGGGCCAACACCCTCCACTTCGGCCGGTTCGTGCGCACCGAGGGCTCGGTCTACGCCTTCAGCCCCTCCCTCCCCGTCCTGCGCGCCCTGGCCAAGGGGGAACTCGACGCGTCCATCGAGTTCCACACCGGTTCCGTCCTGCGCCCCGGCGACGTCCTCGACGCGGGGAAGGCCCGGCTGACCCTCGACGCCTCGGGCGACCTCGCCCTGCTCGACACCCGGGGCACCCGTACTTGGCGCACGTACACCGGTGGCGTCGGCCACGACGCCGTGCTCACCCAGGACGGCGAACTGCTCGTGCGCGACGCCGACGGCGCCACGGTCTGGTCCAGCGGGACCGGCGGCCACCCCGGCGCACGCCTGCTGCTGCGCCCCACCGGAGAGCTGGTGATCCTGGACGGGAAGCGGGTGCTGTGGAAGGCCTCCGCCTCGTAGGGTGACCGCATGGCGATCACGGCACCAGTGACAGGCGACACCCGGCTGATCTACGGCTGCATGGCTCTCGGCGGGAGCTGGGAGCCCGGCCCGTACCGGGCCGAGGACATCGACGAGGCGGAGGCGGTGATCGAGGCCGCCCTCGACAGCGGGATCACGATGTTCGACCACGCCGACATCTACCGGCACGGCAAGGCGGAAGGCGTCTTCGGCGAGGTGCTCGCCCGCACCCCCGGCCTGCGCGAGCGCATCACCCTGCAGACCAAGTGCGGCATCCGGCTCGCCGAAGGCGACCGCCCCGGCATCTACGACCTGCGGGGCGCGAGCATCGTCCGCCGCGTCGAGGAGAGCCTCACGCGGCTGCGCACCGATGTCATCGACGTCCTGCTCCTGCACCGGCCCGACCCCCTGGCCGACCCGGCGGACATCGCCGAGGCACTCACCTCGCTGCACCGCCAGGGCCTCGTGCGGCAGTTCGGCGTCTCCAACATGAGCGCCGCCCAGTGCGCCCACCTGCAACGCCACCTCGACCTCCCGCTCGTCGCCAACCAGCTGGAGATGAGCCTGCACCGGCGGGACTGGCTCGAGGACGGGGTCCTCGTGAACACCCCGGCCGCGGCTGCCGTCGGCTTCCCCGCCGGCACCGTCGAGTACTGCACGGCGAACGGAGTCCGCCTCCAGGCCTACGGGGCCCTGGCCCAAGGACGCTTCACCGGAAGGGAGTCGAGCGTGGGGGAGCACGCGACCGCCGAGCACCTGCGCGCCCTGGCCAAGGCGAAGGACACGACGCCGGAGGCGATCCTGCTGTGGTGGCTGCAACGCCACCCGGCCCGGATCGCCCCCGTGATCGGCACCGGCCGCCCCGAGCGCATCCGGGCCTGCCGCGACGCCGCGCTGCGCGCCCCGGACCTCGGCCACGAGGAGTGGTACTCCCTGTGGCTCACGGCCCGGGGCGGGCCGCTTCCCTAAGGCGTGCCGTTCGCGCCTAGCCGGGCGAACCGACCGCGCACACCAGGATCGGGGTGGCCCGGCGCGGGTCGAGGGCGTTGCGGACCATGTGCCAGACGTTGAGGTCGTAGGCCTCGCCGATGTGGCCCACCGGGTCGAAGGGGCAGAAGTCCTGCACGTACTGGTTCTTGACCCCCGGCTCGCGGACGAACGCGGTCTCGGTCGGGGTCACCAGCTCGTCGTAGCGCGAGGTGATGATGGTGTACGCGATCCCGGGCTGGGCCACCGGACCGTCGTTCAGCGCCAGGATCGCGGGCCCGCCGGGGACCTCGTCGGCGAGCACCGGGATGCCGATGGTGGTCACGATCTTCTCCATGGTGGCCCGGCCGATCAGCTTGTCGCCCAGGTCCAGCAGCCCGGCGGCGTTCGTGCCGTGGGTCGGGGGAGCGATGGCCACGACCGCCTTGATGTGGGGCTGGATGCCCTGCATCTTGGCGAGGTAGAGGGCCTGGAGCCCGCCCTCGGAGTGGCCGACGACGGAGACCTTGTCCGCGCCGGTCGCGCCGCGCACCTTCTCCACGTACTCCTTGATCTCCAGGTTCGAGACGGCCACCGGCTCGAGGCCGCCGACCAGCGGGAAGCCGTCGTAGGCGCCGTAGGTCAGGGCGAAGGTGCAGTAGCCGCGGGCGGCGAGGTCGAGCTGGAGGAAGTTGAGGTCCTCGTACCAGGTGGCGAAGGTGCCGTGGAGGAGCACCACGGGCTCGGGGTGCGCGGCGCTCGGCCGGCAGGAGAAGTCGTTGACCCCGCCTCCCGTGACGCCCTCGGTGGCGGCGTTCGCCGGGAAGGCGACGCCCATCATGAGGGCCAGCGGGAGGGCGGCCCTGGCGAGCAGGGTGCGGGTGCGCGACGCACGGGTACGGCGGGCCATACGACATCTCCTGACGGGGGGTCGTGCACTGGTCGGACTGCACAGAATGCTCCGGCGCGCCGCCCCTGTCCCCTGGCGGTACGCGCAGAATGCTTCCTCCCGCGTTTGTGCACGGTGACAATGCGGGGATGGACGACGCGGGCGGGACGGCGGGCGTGGCGGCGGGAGTGGTGTCAGGTGGGACGGCGGACGGGGCGGCCGGTGGGGAGTTCGCGGCCGCGCAGGAGCTCGCCGCCGCGCTGCTGCCCCGGATACCGGAGATGGCGGCCGAGACCGTCGCCCGGCTGACCGCCGCCATCCCCGCCTACCGGCTGCTGCCCGACAGCGTCCTCGGCGGGGACCTCGTCGCGAACACCGAAGCCGTGCTGAAACTGTTCTTCACCACCGTCGCCGAAGGGCGGGCACCCACCGAAGCAGAGCTGGCCGCCCCCGTCGCCTGGGGCGCCGAGCGGGCCCGGGACGGGGTCCCCCTGGAGGCGGTGCTACGGGTCTACCCGCTCGGCGCCCGCCGCGCCTGGGAGCTCGCCGCGGCCGGCCCGGACCCCGTCGCCGATCCGTACGCCCTGGTCACAGGCCTGCTGGCGTTCCTCGGCGAGGTCATGCCCAAGGTCGCCGAGGCCTACCTGCGGGAACAGGCCGACCTCGACTGGGAGCAGCGCGAACACGGCCGCAACCTCGCCGGAGTCCTGCTCGCGGGCCGCCCGGCGCGCCGCGCGGCCGAGCGGTACGGCCGAACCCTCGCCGAACGGTACGAGGTGCTCGTCCTTCGCCTGCCCGAGGCACCCGGCGGTGCGACGAACCGGATCCTGCGCGCCCTGCGCTCCGAACTGGACGGCAACCCGGAGGTACTGGCCACCTTCAAGGGCGAAGGCGGCGTCCTCCTGGTCCCGCTCGCCCCGCCCGGTCCGCTCGGGGCACTCGCCCCGCCCGGCCCGGACGGCGCGACCCGGCGGCTGCTCGGCCGGCTCGACACGGCGGCCGAACTGCGGTGCACGGCGGCGGCCGCCGTCGCCGAGGACCACGGGTCGATCCCTCAGGCCCAGGCGGAGGCCTCCGAAGTGCTCTCCCTGGCCGAGGACTTGGGGCGCCCGCCGGGGCTCTACCGACTGGCCGACCTCGCCGTCGAGTACCAGCTCGTGCAGCCCGGCCCGGCCCGCGACGCCCTGGCCCGCGTCCTGACACCCCTCGACGACCAGCCCCATCTGATCGCCACACTGCGGGAGTTCATCGCGGCCGGCTACCGGCGCGCCGAGGCCGCCGAAGCCCTCACCGTCCACCGCAACACCCTGACCTACCGCCTGGGCCGCATCCGGCTGCTCACCGGCCACGACGCCACCGACCCCACGGGAGCCCGCCACCTCGCGGCCGCCCTCACGGCGTACGGCGCAGCCCGCCGCACAGGCCCCTGAGACACACCGGCGGGCCGCTTGCCCACCCCGTTCCTCAGAGGACCGGCGGTCGGCCCGCGGCCGTGAGGCGTGCCACGGTGCGCCAGCGGAGGGGCCGCCGCAGTTGGTCGTGCCGGGCCGCCCATCCTTCGCGCAGGCCCTGGAGCGAGTCCCGGAGTCCGCCGCCGCGCAGCCCGCGCAGTGCCGTGACGACCGTCCAGATGCCGAGGTACGCGGGGATGAGGGGCGCGGGGAGGTTGCGGTAGGCGAGCCAGACGCGGTTGCGGGCGGCCAGCCGGTGGAAGAGCGCGTGCCGGGTGGGGCTGGTGACCGGGTGGTGCATCCGGACCTGCGCCGCGTACCAGCCGGTGCCGCCCTGATCCCAGAGCCGGTACGCGAGGTCGATGCCCTCGTGGTACAGGAAGAAGTCGGGCCAGCCCCCGGCCGTGTCGAAGGCGTCCCGGCGGACCATGACCACGCCTTCGGTCATGGTGGCGATCGTGCCGGGCCGCCCCGGATCGCCGGCGCGCAGCCGGGGCACCCAACGGCGCGGCGTGGTGGTGTCGTCGGGCCCGGTCAACCGCGGCTGGACGTACGCGGCCTCCGGGCGCCGGCGGGCTTCGGCCACCAGCCGGGACAGGACGTCGGGCCGGGGGAAGGAGGCGTCGTTGTCGAGGAAGAAGAGGAACTCGCTGCCCGTGTCCCGCAGGGCGAGCGCCCCGCGGTTGCGGCCCTCGGGGATGCCGAGGTTCTCCGGGAGGGTGACGACGGTGGCCCCGTCCACCGAGAGCGAGGGATCGCAGCCGTTGCCGACGATGACGAGGTGGAGCTCGACGTCCTCCTGCGCGAGGAGCGTGCGGACGGCCGCGGCTTCCTCGTCGGGGCGGTCGTTCATCGTCAGCAGGACGACGTCGATCCCGGTCGCGGCGGGGGAGTGGGAGGTGGGGGAGGAGGAGGCGGGCACGGACCGGATGTTATCGGAGCCGCCGCGCCCGCCCCCGACGGGAAGCCGGGACGGTTCAGGTGAGGGGGAGCAGCCGGGACGGTCCGTGCGCCGACGCGAGCGCGGAGGCGGACGCGAGCGGAGCATCGGTGGCGGCGCCCAGCGCACTGCCGGCCAGCCAGGCGTCCCAGCCGAGGTTCCAGTCCCCGAACCCGTTGGCGAACGGGGCCATCGGCTCACCGCCACTGTTCACCACCGACACCACGTCCCCCTCCCGCACCGTGTCGAAGAACCAGGCCGCGTCGGCGGTGCTCATGCCGGTGCAGCCGTGACTGACGTTCTCCTCGCCCTGCGCGTCGACCGACCAGGGCGCGGCGTGCACGTACTCCCCGCTCCACGTCACCCGGGTCGCGTAGAAGACGGGCAGGTCGTAGAACTCGCTCGTGCCGCGCTTGATGCCGACCGTGTCCCCGCGCATGCGCACCTTGCGCTCCTTGCCGAGCACGACCTTGATGCCGGTGCGCGTCAGGAAGCCCGCCTTGCCGGTGGTCACCGGGATGGTCCGGACGGTCCGGCCGTTGCGCCGTACGGTCATCTCGTGCGCGGCGGCGTCGGTGACCGCCTCGATCCGGTCCCCGATGGTGAACCGGAGCGACTCGGAGGGGCCGCCGTACTGCCGTTCCCCGACCTCGACGCCGTCAAGGCCGCTGACCACGTGCACCACGGCGTGGGCGGGCCAGTAGGTACGGGGCCGGTAGTGCAGGGTCGAGTCGTCGACCCAGTGCCAGGCCCCCTCGACCGCCGGTTCCGAGGTGACCTGCAAGGCACGCTCCAGCCTGGCCCGCGCCGCCGGGTCGGAGGCCGGGACGGGGTGGCTCAGGGAGGCCGTCACGATCTGCCCGGCCCCGTACATGCCCGGCCGGGGCCCGAACTCGGCGGTGAGCCGGTCGTCCTGCACCGTCGGCGCGGTCCGGAAGGCCATGGTCACGCCGACCGGAGTCCCCGCCACGTCCTGGGCGCCGACCTGGACGGTGTAGGTCTCGCCGGCCCGCAACGGCTCGGTGTTGCTCCAGTGGTGCCCCCGGGCGCCCAGGGCGCCGCCCACGTAGCGGCCGTGGCCGTCGTGGACGGTGACGTAGGTGAGCAGCCCCGGTCCGGCGAGGGCGATCTCCAGGGGGCCGGCCGCGTCGGTGGGCAGGACGACCGTGTGCGCCACCGCCCGGGCCGCGCCGCGGGACGAGGGATCGCGGACCACGGAACCGGCTCCGCTGGCGGTGGCCCGGACCAGCTGCTCCTCCAGTCCGCCGCACAGTCCGGCCCGGAAGGCGTCCATCGCGCACCGCCGGCCCCCGTCGTCCAGCACCCGGCCGACCAATAGCTCGACGGAGCCGGCGGGCTCGCCGCCGGTCTGCGGTCCGTCACCGGAACGCGACGCGGACTGCGGCGCGGCGGCGACGACGAAGACCACCCCGGCCACCGCCCCGGCCACGCTCAACGCCTTGCCCCGTCGCCGGAGTCCTCCACGGTGTGTCGATGACAGCATGCGCGCCACGCAGCCCTCCCAGATCGCCTTCGGCCGGATGGCAGCATCAAAACGATTTCCGGGCAGCCCGATGATCATGAACTCGGCCCATGGGGCCGAACGGGCACCGAAGAGGGCTCGTACGGAGTAGGGGGAGGGGTGCTTCAGGCCGTCGCCGTGACGTCGGCGACGGCGGTGACCTTGGCGACGGCTGTGACGTTGCCGATGAAAGCGGCGAGGTTCGCGACCGTCCGCTGGATCTTCTCCTCCAGGGTGAGCGACTCGTGGAGCCGCCCGTCCGGGCCCGCGTCCTTCTTGCCCCGTACGTAGAGCGAGCAGGCGAGGTCCCCGCAGATGTAGGCGCCCACGGTGTTGCCCTGCTGCCCGGCCTTGCCCGCCTTCGGCGCGACCATCAGCGAGACGCCCCCGGTGTGGGTGGTCAGACACAGCGAGCACATGCTGCGCCGCGCCTGCGAGGAGGCGACGCCGGAGGAGCGCAGCGCGAGGGCGACCGGGCGGCCGTCCAGCTCGGTGACGAGGTAGGCGCGCTCGGGTGCCTTGGGGTCCCACCAGCCGAGGAAGTCCAGGTCGGCCCAGGGGCGCTCGGCCAGGTCGCGGGGCACGGACAGGCGCTTGGCCTCGCCCTTGGTGCAGTTCACGAAGGCGGTACGGATCTCTTGCTCGGTCAACGGCTTCATGAGCGGCAGGCTAATTTGCCTAAAGGTTTTAGGCAAATGCATAATGGCTATCGCCAGCTAGGAGGCACATGATGGTTCGAGCAGGACTCACCACCGAGCGGCTGACCCGGGCGGGCGCGGAGCTCGCCGACGAGGTCGGCTTCGAGCAGGTGACCGTCTCGGCGCTCGCCCGGCGGTTCGACGTCAAGGTCGCGAGCCTCTACTCGCACCTGAAGAACTCCCAGGACCTCAGGACCCGGATCGCCCTCTTCGCCCTGGAGGAACTGGCCGACCGGGTCGCGGCGGCCCTGGCCGGGCGGGCCGGCAGGGACGCCCTCGCCGCCTTCGCGGACGCGTACCGGGACTACGCCCGGCAGCACCCCGGTCGCTACGACGCCGCCCGGCTCCGGCTCGACCCCGAGACGGCGGCCGCCAGTGCGGGCGTCCGGCACGCCCAGATGACGCGGGCGATCCTGCGCGGCTACGACCTGACGGAACCCGACCAGACGCACGCGGTCCGGATGCTCGGCAGCGTCTTCCACGGCTACGTCAGCCTGGAGCTGGGCGGCGGCTTCAGCCACACCGCCGTGGACCCGCAGGAGTCCTGGGACTGGATCGTGGACTCGCTCGACGCGATGCTGCGCAAGCCCCGGAACCCCGAAACTCCGTAGCTCTGCAACCCCGAAACTCCGTAGCTCTGCAACCCCGTAACTCCGTAACCCCGTAACCCCCATGACCCCGTAACCCCGATCTCCACGAGGCTGAGGCGATGACCACCGACCACGACCGGATCACCACGCCGATCACCGAGGACCTCCTGCGCGGCGCGGCCGACGTGGAACGCACCGAGCACGGCCTGCTGCCCCACCGGCTGCCCGCCCGGGCCCGCCTGCAGATCCCCGACGACCAGCTGGCCACGGCCGAGGCCCGCCCGTCCGGCGTGCGCCTCGCCTTCCGTACCCGCGCCACCGTCATCGAGCTGGACGCCCTGCCCACGAAGAGGACCTACCGGGGCTTCCCGGTCCCACCGGACGGCGCGTACGACCTCGTGATCGACGGCGTGCTCACGGCCCGGGCCACCGTGCCCGGCGGCAGGGTCCGCACCCTCGACCTGGCCACCCAGGCGGTCGAACTCGAAGAGGGGCCGCCCGGCACCGCCCGCTTCGCGGATCTCCCCGCGCGGGACAAGGACGTCGAGATCTGGCTCCCCCACACCGAGGTCACCGAGCTGATCGCGCTGCGCACCGACGCTCCCGTCACTTCGGCGCCGGACAGCGGCCGCAGGGTGTGGCTGCACCACGGCAGCTCCATCAGCCACGGCTCGAACGCGGCGCGTCCCACCGGCACCTGGCCGGCACTGGCCGCGGCGCAGGGTGCGGTGGACCTGCTCAACATGGGGTTCTCCGGCAGCGCCCTGCTGGACCCCTTCACGGCCCGCGCGATGCGCGACACCCCCGCCGACCTGATCAGCGTCAAGGTCGGCATCAACATCGTGAATCTGGACGTGATGCGGCTGCGCGCCTTCGCCCCTGCGGTCCACGGCTTCCTCGACACCCTCCGCGAGGGCCATCCGAAGACGCCGCTCCTCGTGGTGTCGCCCATCCTGTGCCCGATCCAGGAGGACACCCCCGGCCCCCTCACCACCGACTTCAGCACCGGGACCCTGCGGTTCAAGGCCCTGGGCGACCCGGCCGAACGGGCCGCCGGACGCCTGACGCTCAACGTCGTCCGCGATGCGCTCGCCGGCATCGTCGCCCAGCGGGCGGCCGCGGACCCGCACTTGCACTACCTCGACGGCCGCGACCTCTACGGCGCTGCGGACCACGCCGAGCTGCCGCTGCCGGACGACCTGCACCCCGACTCCGCGGGCCACGTACGCATCGCCGAGAACTTCGCCCGCCACGCCTTCGCCGCCGGGGGCCCCTTCGCCCCGTCGGCCGGCTGAACCACCCCGCGCCGCGGCCCGGCGGGGCGGCCCCACGGAGCCCCGCCGGACTCGCCGCGCACACGGCCGCGCGTCACAATGACGGCACGCGCGCCCAGTGCCCAGAACATCAGCGGCCCGCCATTTTGCATGATCATGCATCATCGCGCATACTCATCCCATGTCAAAGGTTCTCACCTCCCTGCCCACCGGCGAGCGCGTCGGTATCGCCTTCTCCGGAGGCCTCGACACCTCCGTCGCCGTCGCCTGGATGCGCGACAAGGGTGCCGTCCCCTGCACCTACACCGCCGACATCGGCCAGTACGACGAGCCCGACATCGCGTCGGTGCCCGCGCGGGCCACGGCGTACGGTGCCGAGATCGCGCGCCTGGTCGACTGCCGTGCGGCGCTCGTGGAAGAGGGCCTGGCCGCTCTCGCCTGCGGCGCGTTCCACATCCGCTCGGGCGGCCGCGCCTACTTCAACACGACGCCCCTCGGCCGCGCCGTGACCGGCACCCTGCTGGTCCGCGCGATGCTCGAGGACGACGTGCAGATCTGGGGCGACGGGTCGACCTTCAAGGGCAATGACATCGAGCGGTTCTACCGCTACGGCCTGCTCGCCAACCCGCACCTGCGCATCTACAAGCCCTGGCTCGACGCGGACTTCGTCACCGAGCTCGGCGGTCGCAAGGAGATGTCGGAGTGGCTGCTCGCCCACGAGCTGCCTTACCGCGACAGCACCGAGAAGGCGTACTCGACCGACGCCAACATCTGGGGCGCCACCCACGAGGCGAAGACCCTGGAGCACCTCGACACCGGTGTGGAGACCGTCGAGCCGATCATGGGCGTCCGGTTCTGGGACCCCTCGGTCGAGATCGCCACCGAGGACGTGACCATCGGCTTCGAGCAGGGCCGCCCGGTCACGATCAACGGCAAGGAGTTCGCCTCCGCCGTCGACCTGGTCATGGAGGCGAACGCCATCGGCGGCCGCCACGGCCTGGGCATGTCGGACCAGATCGAGAACCGGATCATCGAGGCCAAGAGCCGCGGCATCTACGAGGCTCCGGGCCTGGCCCTGCTGCACGCCGCGTACGAGCGCCTCGTCAACGCGATCCACAACGAGGACACGGTCGCCCAGTACCACAACGAGGGCCGCCGCCTCGGCCGCCTCATGTACGAGGGCCGCTGGCTGGACCCGCAGGCGCTGATGATCCGCGAGTCCCTGCAGCGCTGGGTGGGTACGGCGATCACCGGTGAGGTGACGCTGCGCCTGCGCCGCGGCGAGGACTACTCGATCATGAACACCACGGGCCCGGCCTTCAGCTACCACCCGGACAAGCTGTCCATGGAGCGCACCGAGGACTCGGCGTTCGGCCCGGTGGACCGCATCGGCCAGCTCACCATGCGCAACCTCGACATCGCCGACTCCCGCGCGAAGCTGGAGCAGTACGCGGGCCTCGGCATCGTCGGCACCACGCACCCCGCGCTGATCGGCGCCGTCGAGGCGCCCGGCTCCGGCCTGATCGGCGCCATGCCCGAGGGTGGCGCCGAGGCGATCGCCTCGCGCGGCGAGGTCTCCGGCGACGACGAGCTGCTGGACCGTGCCGCGATGGAGTTCGGCACCGACTAGTCGCTTGGTCGCTGCCGGCAGCAGGACGTGACGCGCCGCCCGTGGTCCCCGTGGGGACCGCGGGCGGCGTTCTTGTCGGTCACGGGGCCGTGCTCATCCGGGCCTGCTCATCCAGCCGTGGTCATCCAGGGGGCGACCGCGCCGCCACGGACCCGGCGCACCTGGCCCCGGGAGTCCAGGAGCCGGAGGTCGCGGTGGATGGTCATCGCGCTGACGTCCAGTTCGCGGACGAGCCGTTCGAGGGAGACGTAGCCCTCGCGGCACCTCTGCGAGCGCCTCGGCGTCAGCCGGGTCACGCTCCGCAAGGCGCTGCACGCGCTACAGGAAGAGGACCGGGTACGGCTCTTCGACGAGGCGGTCATGTGCCACTCCGTCACCCTCGTCCCGGCCGAGCGCGCCCCGGGGATCGGCGAGGCCGACTACACCACCGCCTCGATGTACACCGAGCTCACCGCACGCGGCATCGTCCCCACCCGTGCGAGCTACACCGTGCACTCCTCTCTCGCCGCCCCGGACGAGGCCCCCCTGCTCGACCTGGACGAGGGGGCTCCCGTACTCCACATCGAGCAGCTCACCTACGACCAGCACGGCCGGCCCTGCGAGTACGACCGCGTCGTCTACCGAGCCGACCGCTACCGCTTCCACGCGACCCTGACGGCCGGTCCCGGGCGGGACTGAGGGGCCGATGAGGTGCCGGGCGCGCTCGCCAAGGAATTCCGACGGCGTCCTGGCAGGATCGCGGTATGGAACGTGTACTGGGAATCGGTGGATATTTCATGCGGGCCGCGGATCCGGCGGCCCTGGGCGCCTGGTACCGGGACTGCCTGGGGCTGGACTCGGACGAGCACGGTCTGTGGCGTCAGGGAGCCGGGCCGACGGTGTTCGCGCCGTTCGAGTCCGGGACCGACTACTTCGGTTCCCCCACCCAGCAGACCATGCTCAACTTCCGCGTCCGCGACCTGGACGCGATGCTCGCGCAACTGCGTGCCAAGGGGGCGGACGTGGCCCGGGAGACCCAGGACATGGACGGCGTGGGCCGGTTCGGCTGGGTCACCGATCCCGAGGGCAACCGGATCGAGCTCTGGCAGCCCGCCTGATCGCGATGTCGGGCGGAGGACCGTGATCGGGCGGGCTGCTGGGCTTTCGGCGGGGGAGCGCGTCCCTCAGGCGGCGGTGGCTTCGGTAGCCGGTTCGCGGGTGGCCGGCGCCGAAGCCGGCGCCGAAGCCGGGGCCGGAGCCGGGGCCGGAGCCGACGGGGCCGGAGTCGCGGACGGCTGGCCGGCGTACACCGCCTCCGCGGGGAGGTGGCGCTCCAGCCGGGTCAGGGCGAGCGCGGCGCCCAGCGCGGCGACGGTCAGGAACGCCCAGGGCAGGCGGCCGTCGAGCGCGAGCAGCCCCGTGAAGAGGGACGGGGCCAGCGCGGTGGCCAGGGAGTACGACAGCTGGTAGGTGGCGAGGTAGCGGCCGCGCACGGCCTCGGGCGCGGCCGAGACCGACAGGGCGCCGCCCGAGGGGCTGTGGACCAGTTCGCCGACCGTGTAGACCACCACGATCACCAGTAGGGCGACCAGCGTCGCCGTCTGTCCGGGCCGGACCGTGCCGAGCACGATCTGCCCCACGAAGGCTGCGGCGAAGAGCAGTGCCCCGAGGGCCGCGGAGCGGGTGCGTCGGGCTCCGGAACGGCGGACCCGGCCGGCGATCAGGACGCCGATCCCGGCGCAGAGGGCGGTGTTGACCGTGAACGCCGCACCGGTGAGGGAATCGGGTCCGTGCAGCCAGGTGCTGATGTAGAGCGGGAAGAGGACGGACAGGGCCGCGTACCCGAGCGCAGTCAGGAAGTTGGCGGCGGTCAGGCCCAGGAAGGGCCGGTCGGCGAGCACCATCCGGTAGCCCGCGGGCGGACGCTTGGCCGAGGCGGGTGCGCCGCTGCTGGTGCCGGGCTCGCCGTTCACGTGGTCCCGTACCGGCTTCACGCGGCTGACGAGCAGTCCGGCGAGCGCGAAGGCGACCGCGTTGCCCCAGGCCGTGTAGGTGAAGCCCTCCGTGCCCCACAGGGCCAGGACCCCGGAGACGACCAGCGCGCCGGCGCCCATGCCCGCGTTCTGCAGGGCCCGGATGGAGGCCTGGAGGCGGTCGCGGGCGCCGCCCCGGGCCACTTCCCCGATGAGCGACTGCTGCACGATGGGGAAGGAGCGGTCGGCGAGGGCCGTGACCAGCGCGACGGCGGCGAAGGCGGGGAGCGACCCGGCGAGCGGGTAGAGGGCGAAGCCGAGGGCCCGTACCGCGTAGAGCAGCAGGTTGACCTTCCTGGCCCCGAACCGGTCGACGGCCGATCCGGCGAGCGGCATGACCGCGAGTCCGGCCAGGCCGGTCGCCGTCAGCACGATGCCGACGAGGGCGAAGGAGAGGCCGGTGACGTGGTGGAAGAAGACGAGCGAGAAGGGGATGTACATCCCGATCCCGATCGCGCTGATTCCCACCCCGAGGAGCAGCGACCGTTCGGCCGCCACCCGTTCCTCGCGCATGCCCTTGATCACGTCGATCTCTCCCCCGATTAGATTGCTAGGAAGTAGCTTAGCATTAAGCTACTTTGCGTCAAGGGGTTTATGCGCGTCGCGAGGGGAGGTCGCCTGCCCGTCGTGCGCCTGTCGTCCGTGGATCACCGAACGCGCAAGCCGCGGAGGGGTGTTGAGGTTCAGCCCTCCCGGCCGTCCGTGCCGGGATCCTCCCCGCCGCCGAGGTTCCACGCCTCGATGTCGCGGTAGTGGATCGGCCCCGGGCCGCGGCCGATGTTGCTGCCGACCAGGTGCAGACGCTCCGTCCGCCAGCGGCGACCGGCGAACCCGGCGAGTCCGGCGGCGGCCTCCACCGCCGAGGAGACGTCGTTCCGACGGGCGCGGGCCAGCGTCAAATGGGGTCGCAGCGGCCGGACTTCGAAGGGGATGCCGCACTCCTTGACCACGGCGCGGACATCGCCGGCGAGCCGGTGCAGCCCGTCGAGGTCCCCGTCGATCCCGCTCCAGAGCACCCGCTCACCGAAGTGGCCGCCCCCGTGCAGGGCCAGGCGAACGGGACCGCGCGCCGCCGCGAGCTCCGCGAGCGGCGGCCGCAGGAGCGGTACGGCCTCGACCGGCAGTTCGCCGAGGAACGCCAGGGTGATGTGCCAGTCCTCGATGCGGTTCCACCGCATGTGCGGGTACGCGGCGTACGCGGGGCCCAGCTCGCGCGCGAGCTCCTCCTTCGCGTCGTCGGGCGGGGCGAGGGCGATGAACACGCGAACGGTCGCGGGCCCGGTCTGTTCGCTCACATCGTTCACAGGAGACTTCGTACAGTGCTTCGGGCGGTCGGGTCGTTCATCGTGATCAGGTGTAGTCCGCCGTGTTGTGCACGTCGCCGAACCTGGGGAAGATCCGCTCCACGGTGAACTCGTGCTCGTCGGCGGCGAAACCGGACATGGCGTCGGCCACGAACTCCAGCTCGTAGCCGAGGTCGCTCGCGGCCCGCGCCGTGGACTCCACCCCCATCGTGGTGACCAGCCCGCCGAGCACCAGCGTGTCCACCCCCAAGCCGCGCAACCGGTCGTCCAGGCCGGTGTCGTGGAACGCCCCCACGGTGTGCTTGACGATCAGTACGTCGCCCGGCCGCACCAGACCGTCGGCGAAGCCGCTGCCCGGCGGCTGCTCGGCGACGCCCGGCCGGTCCACTCGGACGAGCACCACCGGGCGCCCGTTCGCCCTGAAGGCCTCGGCCAGCCGCAGGCAGCGGGCCAGTACCTCGTCACCGGAGTGAGGGGCGACCGGCATGTCGATGATGCGGGGCATCAGGTCGATGAGGATCAGTGCGGAGGTCACGGGAACGATCATAGGACAGGGCCGTACTGGCGCCGGGGTCCCGGCGGGAGGGGCCGGGCGACAGGGGTCGCGCGGCAGGACAGCCTGATCGACAAGACACCCCCTAGCTAGGGCGTGCTCGTGAAGGAGCGGCGGTAGGAGCGGGGCGGAACTCCCCGGCGTCGCACGAACTGTTCGCGCAGGACCGCCGCGCTGCCGTAGCCGACCCGGCGGGCGATCTCCTCGACCGGCAGGTCCGTGCTCTCCAGGAGCTCCTCCGCGCTGCTCAGCCGCAGGTTCCGCAGCCAGGCGTGCGGGGTGGTGCCCGTGGCGGCGGTGAACCGGCGGGCGAAGGAGCGCTTGCTCATCATGGCGCGGCGGGCCAGTTCCGTGACGGGGAGCGGCTCGTGGAGGTGGTCACGGGCCCAGGCGAGCACCTCGGAGAGCCGCTCGTCCCGGCAGTCCTCGGGGACGGGCGCGGCCAGGTACTGGGCCTGCCCGCCGTCGCGGTGCGAGGGCAGCACCATGTCCCGGGCGACGCCGTTGGCCATGGCGGCCCCGTGCTCCCGGCGCAGCAGGTGCAGGCACAGGTCGAAGCCGGCGGCGGCTCCGGCGCCCGTGACGATCCTGCCCTCGTCGATGTACAGGGCGTCCGCTTCGACGGCGACGTCCGGATGGCGGTGGGCCAGCAGTTCGGCGAACCGCCAGTGCGTGGTGGCCCGTAGCCCGTCGAGCAGCCCCGCCTCGGCGAGCGCGAACGTGCCGACGCAGTGGGCCGCGATCACGGAGCCGCCCCCGTACGCGGAGACCAGCGCCTCCAGCACCGCCGGACCGGGCGGCTTACGGAAACCGGCCCCCGGCAGGGCGATCACCAGATCGGCGGCGGCCAGCCGGTCGAGACCGTGCTCGATGGCGAGCGGCACGCCGATGTCGGTGGGCACCGGCCCGGGCCGCTCGGCGCACAGGGCGAAGTCGAAGCCGGGCAGCCCCTGCCCGTGCGGGCCGAAGACCTCGGAGACGATCCCGACGGCGAGCATGCCGACACCGGGCGGGACGTACGCGGCGACGGTCGCGAAAGGGGGCACGGGGGGCAGTCTGCCAGTTGTGGCACGAATCCTGCGATCACTGGCAGGTGTGCCACTCGTACGCTCCTGGTCGGCGCGGCAGGATTACGGCCATGACGAACACGACGACGGACTTCGCGACCGACACCACGACCGACAACACGGTTGACAACACGGCAGAGATGGCGGCGGACGCAACGGTCACCGCGCAGGACCTGCGCACCGACGCGCCGCTCGGCCGCAGCGCCGTCTACAAGATCCTGACCACCGGCTACGTCGGCTCCACCGGCCCCGGGGTCGCCGCCACCGTCTCCTACGTATCCGATGCCGGCCGGCACTTCATCTTCGACCCGGGCATGGTGGCGAGCCACGCGGACATCCTCGGCCCGCTCGCGGAACTGGGGCTGGGCCCCGAGGACATCACCGACGTGGTGCTCAGCCACCACCACCCGGACAACACCATGAACGTGGGCCTGTTCGGCCGGGCCCGGGTGCACGACCACAAGGTGGAGTACCAGGGCGACCAGTGGACGAACCGGGACGCCGAGGGCTACGAACTCACCCCCTCCCTGCGCCTGATCCGTACGCCGGGACACAGTCACGAGGACATCACCCTGCTGGCCGGGACCGACTCGGGTGTGGTGGCGTTCGCCGGCGACCTGTGGTGGCACGCGCAGGGTCCCGCCGACGACCCGGTGGCCCCGGACCGCGAGGTGCTGCGCGCTTCCCGGCTGCGGGTGCTCGCCGCGGCGGACCTGATCGTCCCCGGTCACGGCGGCCCGTTCGCCGCCGGCGACACCGTGCCGGTCTAGGCCTGCCCCCTCCCTCGCGCCTCCCGCCTTGCTCTCTCTTCGCTCCCTCCTCTCTCCCGGATCGCGTCGGTGGCTGCGGTTTTGCGTCAACTCTCCGCTCATTTAGGTGAGTTGTTGCCATGCTGACCTATCTTCCATGGGGCATACCGGTTCGCCCCAGGAGGTCAGATTGCAGTCCAGGCGCTTCCTCGCCCCACCCCGCGCGCTACGCCGATCCCGTTTGCTCATCGCCTTCGGCCTCGGCGCGCTGCTGATCGGCTTCACGCCGTGGCTCGGGGTCGCGAGCCAGGCCGCGGCCGGCCGGGGCCCGGACCCCCGATCCGCGTCCGTGCCGTTCCCCGCGCCCTTCGGAGACCAGGCGGCGAAGCAGTCGCCGCACCACGGCATCGCACCGGCCAATGCCATGGAGCCGACGGCCCCCGTCCTCGACCGGACCGGATGGACGGCCGTGGCGAGCGACGAGGAGACGGTCCGGGAGAACGGCCGTGCCTCCCAGGTCCTCGACGGTGACACGGCCACGATCTGGCACAGCAGGTGGTCGGGCACCCCGGCCCCCCTCCCGCACAGCATCACCATCGACATGCACCGCACGGCGGTCGTCTCGGCGCTCGTCTACACCCCGCGCACCAACGGGGCCAACGGGCGCGTCGGCGAGTACACCCTCAGTGTCAGCGCGGACGGAGTGAGCTGGCCGGCCCCGGTCGCCGGCGGCACGCTCGCGGACGACGGGAGCGCCAAGACGCTCGGGTTCGCCCCGCAGGGGGCCCGGTTCGTACGGCTGACGGCGCTCACCGAGGCCGGCGGTCGCGGCCCGTGGACCTCCGCCGCCGAGATCAACCTGCTCGGCGACCCCGGCACCCCGGAAGCCACCGTGGACCTGGCCCGCACCGGATGGACGGCCGTGGCGAGCGACGAGGAGACGGTCCGCGAGAACGGTCGTGCCTCCCAGGTCCTCGACGGTGACACCGGCACCCTCTGGCACAGCAGGTGGTCGGGCACACCGGCCCCCCTCCCGCACGGCATCACCATCGACATGCACCGCACGGCCGCGGTCTCCGCACTCGTCTACCACCCCCGCACGAACGGCATCAACGGCCGGGCGGGCGCCTACACCGTCACCACGAGCACCGACGGAGCCGCCTTCGGTGCACCGGTGGCCGCGGGCACCTGGCGCGACGACGACACCGTCAAGACCGCCACCTTCACCCGTACCGCGAACGCCCGCTTCGTACGGCTGACCGTGACCACCGAGGCCGGCGCCCGCGGCCCGTGGACCTCCGCCGCCGAGATCCGCCTGAGCGGGCCGGCCGCCCCCGCCGCCCACGGATCCTGGGGCCGGATCACCGGCTTCCCCCTGGTTCCCGTGGCCACCGCCGTCCTGCCGGGGGACAAACTGCTGGCCTGGTCCGCGTACGCGGTGGACCGCTTCGGCGGCAGCAAGGGCTACACCCAGACCGCGATCCTCGACCTGAAGACCGGCAAGGTCACCCAGCGCCGCATCGACAACACCGGGCACGACATGTTCTGCCCCGGCATAGCCATGCTGGCCGACGGCCGCGTGCTGGTCACCGGGGGCAGCAACGCGGAGAAGGCCAGCATCTACGACCCCGCCACCGGCAGCTGGACCGCCACCGCCGCCATGAACATCCCCCGCGGCTACCAGGCCATGACGCTGCTCTCCACCGGCGAGGCCTTCGTCCTGGGCGGATCCTGGAGCGGGCCCGCGGGCGACAAGGCCGCCGAGGCCTGGTCACCGGTCACCCGAACCTGGCGCGGGCTCCCGGGAGTCCCCGCCCTCCAGGCCTCCACGGCCGACCCGGCCGGACCCTACCGCGCCGACAACCACATGTGGCTGCACGCCACTTCGGGCGGCAAGGTGCTGCAACTGGGCCCGAGCAAGCAGATGAACTGGATCTCGACCACCGGTACGGGCAGCATCACCCCTGCCGGCACCCGGGCCGACAGCGCCGACGCCATGACGGGCAACGCCGTCGCCTACGACATCGGCAAACTGCTCACCCTGGGCGGCTCGCCCGCCTACCAGAACACCCCCGCCACGAGCCGCGCCTACACCGTGAGCATCGCCGGCACCCAGGTCGAAACCGCCCGTACCGGAGACATGGCGTACGCCAGGGCCTTCGCCAACAGCGTGGTCCTGCCCGACGGCAAGGTGATCGTCTTCGGCGGGCAGGGCTACCCGGTCCCCTTCAGCGACGCGACCTCGGTCCTGACCCCCGAACTGTGGGACCCCGCGACCGGCGCCTTCACCCCGCTCGCCACCATGGCCGTGCCGCGCAACTACCACAGCGTGGCCAACCTGTTGCCGGACGGCCGGGTCTTCTCCGGCGGTGGAGGCCTGTGCGGGGACTGCGCCACCAACCACGCCGACGGAGCGGTCTTCACACCGCCGTACCTGCTCAACCCGGACGGATCGCCGAAACCCCGCCCCGAGATCACGGGCAACGTCCCCGCCAGGACGTCCCCGGGCACCTCCCTGACGCTCACCACCTCCACCTCCGCCGCCAGCCCGGCCGCATCCTTCGTCCTGATGCGGGCGGCAGCCGCGACCCACTCCACCGACAACGACCAGCGACGGGTCCCCCTCGCGTCCACGGCCACGGGAACCGGCACCTACAGGGTGTCCATACCCGCCGACCCCGGCGTGGTCCTGCCGGGGAACTACATGCTCTTCGCCCTCGATGCCCAGGGAGTACCGAGCACGGCCCGCTTCCTCACCATCTCCTGACCCCCGTACGCCGCCCGCCCGGCCGGAGCCCCCACGGTCCGGCCGGGCCGCCCCCTCTCTCCTCCCGGGATAGCCCTTTCGGCCATCGCCATCAGACTTCCGGCGCATGCGCCGTTCCACCCTGATGGTGACGATCCGCGGCCTTCGCTCGATTTGGATGGAAGGCAGAGGAAGCCGCCCAAGACGGGCGCCCGGACGGAGTGGTGCGATGAGTGCGCGGAGTACGGCCTGCTGTGTGACGCCCCTGGTCGTGGGGGTGCTGGCCCTGCTCGGGCTCTTCGCGACGGTCCGGTTCAGTGGCGATCTCGGCAAGGCCTGGGCGATCACCTACACGGCTCAGGCGCCGGGATCCGCCCCCTACGAGGTCACCTACCAGGACACCAAGGGCCGCTACCCGTGGGAGGACACCGGCATCCGCAGGCACACCGACCCCGGTACGACGGGGGACTGGCGGCGCGAGGTCGTCATGGCCGACGGCAAGAAGGCCAGGGTGACGGTAACGCCCGCCAAGGGTGCGGTGGCCACCTGCACGATCCTCCTGGACGCCCACAAGACCCTCGCAACCGCCACCTCCCCGGCCCCGGGCCGCCCGGCCGTGTGCGAAGCGGCCGTCGGCCCCTGACATCCGGCACCGTGGCGCCACTACGCTCTGCCCATGGCAGACGACTGGCGGACGGACCGGATCGGGAGCGCGCTGCGCGGCGAAAACCCGACGGTGCTGCGGCGCTTGGCGGCGGGGTTCGCGGTGATCGGCGACGTGCAGTTCCTGCCGGGCTACTCGGTGCTCCTGGCGGACGATCCCGACGCGGAGAGGCTCTCCGACCTCCCCCGGGCGAAACGGCTGGCCTTCCTCTCCGACATGGACCACCTCGCAGAGGCCGTCGAGCGAGCGTGCCGTCGCGCGGACCCGGCCTTCCGGCGGGTCAACCTGGAGATCCTGGGCAACACCGACGGGTTCCTGCACGCCCACGTATGGCCCCGCTTCGACTGGGAGCCGCCCGACGTGGTGGGCAGCCCGGTCTGGCTCTACCCCCGCGACCGCTGGTCCGACGCACAGTCCGCCCTCGCTCCCCGGCACGCCCCACTCCGCAAGGCGATCACGGACGAACTGGACCACCTGCGCCCAGAGAACTGACTCCGGGCAGCCTCCGAGCCGCCCGTCGCCGGCCAATGCGGCGGATACCCGCATCCGGGCAGGCTACGTGGCTTGCGTGGGGGCGGTGAGGGTTGTGGTGAGCCAGTCCGTGGTGGTGGGGCTCCTGTGGCGTGGTGAGGGTGGGCGAGGGGGAGGACACGGCGACGTCGACTACGGCGACCACGGGCACCCCTTGCCGGACACGCTGCTGGAAGCCTTCGCTGCGGAAGCCGGGCGCACCCGCCGGCTGGAGTACGACCCGGCCCGCGACTGGCTGCCCGAACCGGGCTCCTCCACCACGCCCTGACTCCGGTGGCCCGCCGGCCACCGGAGCGGCCCGGCCGGGGCTCGGCCTCAGCCCAGCGGCGCGCGCTGCTTCCCCTGTGACGCGCGGTCGCGCCGGGGGAGCAGGAGCGGGGTGGTCATGGCCAGGAGACCGGCGGCCGCGAGGGCGGTGCGGGGGCCGGTGAAGGCGGCCAGCAGGCCCCACAGGGCGGTCAGTGCGGCAATGGATGCCTTGCTGGTGACCGACCACGCGGACAGGACGCGGGCGACCCGGTCGGGCGGGGTCCGGGTGAGCCGGCGGGTGGCGAACACCGGGTTGAACACGCCCATGCAGGTGATCAGCCCGAACTCGACGGCCATGACGAGTACGAGCCCGCCGGCCCCGGAGTGGACGAGAGCCAGCCAGGGCAGCCAACACGCCCGCAGCACCCCGGCGGTGATCATGACCCGGTGCTGCCCGAACCGCTCGACGAGCCGCGGGGCCAGCCGTGAGCCGAGCAGGCCGCCGACGCAGGGCACGGCGAAGGCGAGCCCGTACTGCCAGGGCGAGAACCCGAGCGGGCCGAGCATGAGGACGGCGAGCAGCGGTGCGGTCGCCATGATCAGGCCGTTGACCAGGATCGTGTTCGCGAAGAGCGGGCGCAGCTCGGAGTCGGCCAGGATGTACCGCCAGCCCTCGAACAGGTCGCGAAAGCGCAGCCGTGGCGGAGCTCCCGCGGGCGAGGCCGGTGCGGCGGGGCGCGTCTCCGCGCCGCCGATCGCGCGGATCCCCGCCGCCGAGAGCAGGTAGCTCACCGCGTTGCCCACCACCGTCATCACCGGCCCGAACACGGCGATCGCGACGCCCCCGAGCGGGGGTCCGAGCATGGTGGCGGTCCAGGTGGTGGATTCGAAGCGGCCGTTCGCGACGATCAGGTCCTCCGGCCGGACGAGCGCCTTCACGCAGGCGCCACTGGCCGCCGTGAAGGCGATGTCCGCGGCGCCGACGACGACCGACACGACCAGGAGCTGGGTGAGGCCGAGCATCCCGAGCGCGTACGCCGCGGGCACGCTCATCAGCGCCGCGAACCGGATCAGGTCCATGGTGATCATCACCGGCCGCTTGCGGCGGAACTCCACCCAGGGGCCGAGCGGCAGTGCCACCACCGCGGCGACGGCCGGCCCCGCGGCCGCCAGCGCGGACACCTCGGCCGGACCGGCGTGCAGGGCGAGGATCGCGATCAGGGCGAAGGCGTCGAACGCGAGCCAGGTGCCGAGCGTGCTGACCGCGTACGCCGCCCAGAGCCACCCGAACTGCCGTCCCAGCGACCGCCTGGTCCTCGTGATCGGCATGATCGGCATGATCGGCGCAGCCCTCGCTCTCTCGTGCACACGGTTCCACGAACAAGCGTACGAATCTACTCGTGTCGACCGGAGCAATCAAAGCGAGCGGCACACCCCCTGGTCAAACGACGCCGCGGAGCCCGCGCCGCACACGGCCCGGCACGGGTCCGGCCCGGCACCCGCGCGATGCGGGGCCGGGCCGGGCCGGAGCGTCGTACGGCCGGCTCAGGGAGCGAGCCGGTAGGCGTTCGTGATCGTCTCCCGGACGGTGTTGCCGGCCTTGTCCTTCAGGTCCACCCGGAACGACACGGCCTTGGCCGCCGCCGGGTGCTGCACGGTCACCGACCGCGCACCCGCCGCGTCCGTGGCCACCGTGAGGAGCCGCCAGGTCGTGCCCCCGTCGAAGGAGACCCTGACCGCCAGAGCGGCGACCTGCCCCTCCCCGGCGGCCGCACCGCCCAGCCGGAGCGGCACCTTCAGCGCGCCGCCCGCCGGTGCCGTTCCGCTCAGGCTCAGCTTCGGCGCGAGCCGCACCGTGGACAGCGGCAACGCCACGGACTCGTCCGTGGCCGGACGGGCCGAGGTGAACGTCCAGATCGCGCTCACCTTCGTGCTGGTCGAGGTGTCCTTGGGGGACCGGCTCGCCTCCTTGGTCAGCCGGTACGTCGCCTTGCCGGCCGGTAGCTCGGCGCTCAGCCAGCCGTTCGGCGGCGTCTCGGCGATGACCCGACCGCCGGACTCCAGCCGGGTGAAGCCGCCGGTGGTGGCGGACGAGCCCTCGTGGCCGGCGCCGTCGTTGAACAGCCCGACATTGAAGTCCACGTAGTCGCCGGACCGGGTCGCGGCCTGCTCCTTCCCGGCCTCCAGATCGGGGCCGACCACGCCGGTGTTGAAGTTCAGCGTGTACCGCCGGCCCGGCTGGTACGACCGGACGTCATGCGTGTAGATCATGCTCGGCTCCCCACGGGAGTTGATCTGCGAGGCGACCCAGGACCAACGCACCCCGCCTTCGGTGCTGACGTACTGGGTGCTCGCCAGCGGCAGGCTCTGCTCGGCGGGGTCCTGTATGCCGGAGGTGTAGCCGCGGGCGTCCGTCGGCGTCGCGTAGACGAAGCCCTTCGCTCCGGTGACCGAGGCGCCGAACCCGAGTTTCACCTCGGCGACGTCGGCCTTCGTGAGCTTGCGGTCGAGCCCGCTGAACCAACTGCCCGAACGGTTGAAGGCCAGCCGGTAGTCGACGCTCTTGCCCGCCGCCCCCGGCGTCTTCCACAGACCGTTGTACTGCGCCCGCAGCGTGGGCGTGGCCGGGCCCAAGTGCTGGGTGAGGATCTTCGTGGACCCGTCCGTGGCCCACATGTCGGACACCATCGCGGCCTCGTCGTAGAACCCGGCGTAGGCGCTCACCAGCTTCGCGGACGGATCCGGCGGGGTGACGGCGAACGGCTTGGCCTTGCGGGAGTCGAAGGCGACCGTGGTCTTCCCGGTGAGCTTCAGCACCGGCTGGACGAAGAAGCCCAGGGTGGAGTCCGGGCCCCAGACGACGCCCTCCAACAGGTAGTCGCCCTTGGGCAGTCGCTGGACGACCGTGCCGCTCGGGTCGTACGGGACCTCGAAGCGGCCCTCCATGCCCGTGCCGAGCTTGGTGATCGTGGTGTAGTACGTCGACGGGTTCGCGCCGTTGACGTCCAGGTGCTTCAGGGTGACGTCGTAGGACTCCACCTCACGCTCGACCACGAGACCGGTGCGCACCTGCTGCCCGTCCCCGGAGGCCAGCACGGTTCCGCCGAAGGCGCCGTCGACGGTGCCCTTGCGGGTGTCGGCGGTGACGGTCGTCGTGGCACTGCCGCCGGCGGGGACCGTGAGCTGGGCGTCCTTGACGGTGAACATGCCGGCCGGTGCCGGGCGGCCGGACGGGTCGGTACCGGCCGTGCTCAACTTCAGCGTGACGGGCTTGGCGCCGTGGTTGCGGTAGGTGAGGGACTTGGACACCGGCTTGTCGTCGGCATGCGGCCAGAGGTGCGTACCGAAGGAGAAGGAACCGGGCTCGGCGGTGACGACGGCCTTGGCTGCCCGGACCAGGTCGGTGCGGCCCGCGCCCTGCTGGTAGGCGTTGAGCTTCGGGTTGGGCGTGGCCGAGGCGGTCAGCAGGGCCTTGATCCGGGCCGCGCTCCAGTTCGGGTGCTGCTGCTTGACCAGCGCCGCGGCGCCCGCGACGTGCGGGGTGGCCATCGAGGTTCCCGACATGCTTACGTAGCCCTCGGGAGGCCCGGGTTCCGTGCCCTGCGTGGTCGCGGCGGCGGTGATCTCGACGCCCGGCGCGGTGATGTCCGGTTTGGCCAGTCCATCGGCGGTCGGACCGCGGCTGGAGAAGTCCGCGAGCTGGTCCTGCTTGTCCACCGCGCCGACGGTGAGCGCCGCCGCGGCGCTACCCGGCGTGCGCATCGTGCCGGCCTTGTCGCCCTCGTTCCCGGCGGCCACCACGAACAGCGCCTTGCCGGAGAGCTGGGCGACCGCTTCCTCCATGGGGTCGACGCCCGGCTGGTCGGGAGAGCCCACGCTCATGTTGACCACCGTCGCGCCCTGGTCCACGGCCCACTGCATACCGCTGACGATCTCGGAGTCGGACCCGAAGCCGTCGTCGCCCAGGACCTTGCCGTCCAGGAGCTGCACGTCGGGTGCCACGCCCTTGTAGAGGCCGCCCGACCGCGCGCCCGACCCGGCGATCGTGGAGGCCACGTGCGTACCGTGCCCGTACCGGTCCTTGGAGTCGGGCGAGCTGCTGAAGTTCTTCTGCAGGGTCTCGACGCCCTTGAGGTCCGGGTGGGTCTCGTCGACCCCCGTGTCCAGGACCGCCACCTTGACGCCCTTACCGGTGAAGCCCGCCTTCCACATGGCGGGCGCGCCTATCTGCGGCACGCTCTTGTCCAGGGTGGCGCTCACCTTGCCGTCCAGCCACAGGTGCGCGACCGGCGGTACGGGCGCGGAGCCCAGCGTGCGGGCGTCCCTCCGTCCGGTGACCGCCGTCCAGAGGGCCGCGGCGTCGGCCTTCTGTGCGTTGAACGCCTCGCCCGCCACCGCGGGCAGTTCGCGACGGTCGCGGGCGACCACCGCAAGCGTGTCGCCGGCGGCCCCGAAGGTCTTGGCCCCCGAGGCGTCGCGCCGGTAGCCGACGATCAGCGGCAGCGTGCTGCGGTGCGCGTCGTCGTACCCGTCCTTCACCAGCTGGGCGACGTCGAACAGCCGCCGGTCGAGCACCCCGTCGGCGACCAGTCGCAGGGCGTCCTGCGGAATGACGTACGTGTGCGCGCCCTCGCGGCGCACCGAGAAGGCGGTCCCCTCACGGCCCGCGCCGCGGAGCAGCTGTTCGACGCTTCCGTCGCCCTTGACGACGACCCGGTCGCCGGTGATCAGGGTCACCGTCGCCGACGGCTTCGATTCCTTCTTCGCCCGGCCCTCGGCCGGACCCCCCTTGCCGTCCTGTGCGGCGGTGCCTGCGGCCAGCGCCGGAGTGACGCCCGCCGACACCGTGCCCGCGATCAGCGTCCCGGTCACCGCTGCGGCGAGCGCCGTCGTTCGGGCCTTCCTTGCGAATCCCACCCGTGTTCCCCCGCGTTCGTGTGCATGCCAATGCGTGTGGGGTATCACGCCGGGTGGGCCCGTTCGGTTCTCCGCGGGCGCGAGAAACATCAACTCGCACGCCAACACGTCCGCGGGGTCACCAGGTGACGGGGAGCTCCCGCAATCCGTAGACGATGGTGTCCCGTTGGAACACGAGCTGCTCCTCGGGTACGGCCAGCCGCAGACCGGGCAGCTTGCGCAGAACGGTTTCCAGCATGATCTGGAGCTCGACCCGCGCCAGGGTGTGGCCCAGGCACTGGTGGGCGCCGTGACCGAAGGCCACGTGGCGGCGCGCATCCCGGGTCACGTCCAGCTCGGCGGGGCAGGTCGCGGCGCCGTCCGGCGAGTCGAACAGCTCCGGCTGCCGGTTGGCGGTGGACAGCATGCAGATCACCCCGTCCCCGGCCCGGATCGCCGCCCCGCCGACCGTCACGTCCTCGGTGGCGGCGCGGCCCAGGCCGAGGTGGATGATCGTGAGGTAGCGCAGCAGCTCCTCCACCGCCCCGGGAATCAGGGCCGGTTCGGCCCGCAGCCGGGCGGCCTGGTCGGGTCGGCGCAGCAGGGCCAGGACACTGAGCGCCGCCATGTTGGTGGTGCTCTCGTGGCCGGTGATCAGGAGCATGAACCCGAGCGAGGCCGTTTCCCGCGCGGTCAGGTCGGGCCGGACGGCGAGCCGGCTGAGGATGTCGTCCCCGGGATCCCGCCGCTTCCGCTCGGCCAGCCCGGCCAGGTAGCCCATCAGCTCGCGGTGCGCCTCGGCGGCCCGTCCGGGGTCGGTGGTGTTGTCGAGCAGGGTCCGGCTGAGCGACTGGAACAGCGCGTGGTCCTCGTACGGGACCCCCAGCATCAGGCAGATGACCAGCGACGGGACCGGCAGCGCGAAGTCCGCGACGAGGTCGGCGGTGCGGCGGCCGTCCGCGGTCATGGCCTCGACGGCGGCCTCGACCACGTCCGCGATGGCGGGGCGCAGTTCCTGGACCCGACGGGTCAGGAAGTCCTTGGCGACCATCCGGCGCAGCCGGGCGTGCTCCGGGTCGTCCATCCGGATGAAGCTGGGCTGAGCGGTGGCCAGTTGACGCTGGCCGGGGGAGAGGAAGGGGAACCCGGGGGTGCGCGCATCGGCGCTGAAACGGGCGTCGGCGAGCACTGCCCGCACCTCCGGGTAACCCGTCACGAGCCAGCAGGGGGTGCCGTCGGGCAGCTCGGCGAGACTGACCGGTGCTTCGGAGGCGGCCTGCGTGTAGCCGGGCGGCGGGTCGTAGGGGCAGGCGCCGTACGGGGAGGGCAGGGCGAGCGGGACCGTGGCCGGGATGCCGGCGGCAGCGTCGGCGACGGAGGCGTCGGAGGCAACGGCGCCGTCGGCGGCGCTCGGAGTGGTGGTGGTGACGGTCATGGTGGCGGATCTCATCCGGAGGGGGTTCGGCCGCCGTCGGGCGGGGTGTGGAGGGCGCCGAGCGTGGCGCACATGGTGGCGCACTGCCCGGCGAGGATCAGCAGTTCGATCAGCTGGTCGGGGCGCAGTCCGCCCGCCAGCCGGTCCCACAGCGGCTGCGGCAGAGGCTGCCCGGCCGCGAGCGCGTCGGAGGCCTCCAGCAGGGCCACATCCTGGGCGGACCAGGGGTGTCGGGCAAGGGGCAAGGCGGTGGCCGCCACCTCCCGGGGGTCCAGCCCGGCGTCGGCGGCGACCGCACGGTGGCGGTCGAACACGAAGGACCCGCCGCGGCGGTGCGCGGTGCGCAGGACGACCAGCTCACGCTGACGGCTCGTCAAAGTGCCTTCGTGGGTCAGGACCCGGGCGAGGGAGAGCCAGGCGTGGGCAAGTCCGGGATGGTGGGCGAGGGTCCCGAAGAGGTTCACCCGGCCCGGTCCGTCCTTGGCGGATCCGGCCAGCAGTGCGCGCAGCGCGGGTGTCCACTGCTCGGGCGGCAGCGGGGTGATGCGTACGGGGCGCTCGGGCTGTTCGGCGGTCATCGGGCTCACCACCGGCAGATGACGACGCCGGCGCTCGCGCCGCTCGCGAACCCGAACATGCCCACCAGGTCGCCCGGGTGGAGCCGGTCCGAGTTCAGGGCGGTGGCCAGTTGCAGGGGGATGGTGTTGGTCGCGACGTTGCCGTGCGCGGGGAACGTGGACAGGATCCGCGAGGGATCCACGCCCACCCAGCCGCACGCCACCCGGGTGAAGGGCACGGACGGCTGGTGCACGCAGACGAGGTCGAAGTCCTCGACGTCCACCCCGAGTTCGCGGACCGCCCCGCGCACCTTGGCCGGCATCCCGTCGAATGAGGCCACGAGCCGGGCCGAGTCGATCTCCAGGCGGCCCATCGTGCGGTGGTTCGCGTACGGATTGGGCAGCGTCGCCGCCTGCCAGCCCCAGGAGTTGGCGAAGAAGCGGCTCCCGAGGATCCCGGGCCTCGTGCTCGCGGATACCAGGACCGCCGAGCCCATGTCACCCGTGCTCAGGCTCGGCAGGGCGCCCAGCACCTCGTCCGGGTCCGTGACGCTCCAGCGACTCTCCCGGGTGCTGACCTCGCCGCTGGTGATCAGCACCCGCCGGTACTGTCCGGTCCGAACGAAGGCGTCGGCCACCTCCAGCGCGTTCAGCACGCCGTTGCAGGCGTTCTTGAGGTCGAACACCGGGCAGTCCAGGCCGAGTTTGGCCGCCACCACATGGGCGGTGGCCGGTTCCTCCATATCGGCGAGGATGCCGGCGTACAGCAGCAGGTCCACCTTCCGGGCGGGGGTGCCGCTCTCATCCAGCAGCCTGCGGGCGGCGTGCACCGCCAGGTCGGAGGGCTGCTCCTCGGGCGGGGCCACCGTGCGCTGGGCCAGACCGTACATGTGCTGGAGCACACCCCGGGACATCGGGATGCCGGGGCTGCCCGCCCGGAAACGGTCCTCGACCGCGGAGACGCTCTGGCGCTCCTGCGGTACGTGGACGGTGGCGTGGACGACGGCACTGTGAACGGCCAAGAGTACGGAGCCTTCTGCTGGAGGGGGACGGTGGCGGTCAGGGCGCGGTGAGGAGGAGCACCACGTTGTGCCCGCCGAAACCGAAGGAGTGACTGACGGCGGCGGCGACCCGCTGCTCGCGCACCGCGCCGGTCACGCAGTCGATGTCATAGGGAGAGCCGGAGTCACAACCGGAGCCGCCCGCCGTGAGGTTGGCGATCGGCGGCACCCTGGAGTCCCGGATGGCGAGCGCGGTGAGCGCGGCCTCCACGGCGCCGGCGGCGCCGAGGGTGTGGCCGAGCACCCCCTTGGGTGCGGTCACGCTGGGGCCGTGCGGCAGCACGCGTGCGATGAGTGCGGCCTCGGTGCGGTCGTTGAGGGGGGTGGAGGTTCCGTGGGCGTTGACGTGGTCGACGTCGGCCGCGGACAGTCCGGCTTCGGCGAGCGCCGCCCGCAGGGCCGCCTCGGCGTACTCCCCGCCGGGGGACGGCGCCGTCGGATGGTGTGCGTCCGAGGTGAGGCCGGCTCCGGCGAGGTGCGCGTATCCGCGCCGCCCGCGGGCCGCCGCGTCCGCCGGCCGCTCCAGTACGAGCACTGCGGCCCCCTCGGCGATGACGAAGCCGTCCCGGTCCGCCGAGAACGGCCTGGAGGCCAGGTCGGGCCGGTCCACCCGCCCGGACAGGGCGCCCATCCGGGCGAACCCGGTGGTGACCACCGGGGTCACGGCGGCCTCCGAGCCGCCGGCGATCGCGATGTCGCAGGCGCCGGAAAGCAGCAGGTCCCGGGCGACGGCCAAGGCGGTGGCCCCGGAGGAACAGGCCGTCTCGGTGGCCAGGGAGGGGCCGTGGGCGCCGAGGTCCGCCGACACCTCGCCGGCGGCCATGTTGGGGATGAGCATCGGGATGAGGGAGGGCGAGACCAGGTCGGGTCCCCCCTGGTGGTGGCGCAGGGTCTGGGTCTCCAGGTGGGCGGCTCCGGCCAGTCCCGAGCCGATCACCACGGCCACGCGCGCCCCGTCCCAGGAGGCGGGGTCGAGTCCGGCGTCGGCCACGGCCTCCCGGGCCGCCAGGACCGCGAGCTGCGTGAAGCGGCCCATCCGCCAGGCCTTGCGGCCGCCGATGCGTCCCTGTTCGGGGGTCATGGCCGGGATCCGGCAGGAGAAGTCGACCGGGCAGTCCTTCAGCTCGGGATCGGTGTCCGCGGTCGAGCGGCCCCGGAGCACTCCGGCCCAGGTGTCCTCGCGGCCGACCCCGGCCGGGGTGATCAACCCCAGGCCGGTGACGGCGACGGCACGGGGGTGCGGGGAGCCCGTCACAGGGCTTCCTGCTCGGTCCGCTTGGAGTGGAGCACGGCCACGAGCTCGCCGATGGTGGTGCGCTTGGCGGCCTCGTGCTCCTCGACCTTCACACCGAGCTCCTCCTGGAGGGCGAGGGCCAGTTCGGCGAGGGCGAGCGAGTCCAGGTCAAGGCTTTCCAGGGTGGCGTCGGGCAGGACGCTCTCGGGGGAGACTTCGAACTTCTCGGTGAGCACGGTGGTGAGGACGGTCTGGACCGGGGGCATGGCGTGGTGTCCTTCCGGGACGGGTGGCGATCGGCGAGCGGGCAGGGTGAAGCAGGCAGGGGGAAGCGGACAGGGGGAAGTGGGCAGGGTGAAGCGGCCAGGATCGGGGATCGAGATCAGGGATCAGGGATCACGGCTGAGGGCGCGAAGGCCGCTTCGGGGCGGGTGGCCGACGCGGTGGGGAGCCGGGACCTCGTGGGGAGCCCGGTGGCGTGAAGGAGCGGTCGAGCTCAGGGCGCCGGTTCGATGCCGGGCACCGCACGCTCGAGCCGCGGCCAGAGCACGGCCGCCGAGCCCCAGGTGAGCCCGGCGCCGAAGGTGGTGAGCAACACCCTTTCCCCGGCGCGCAGTTCGCCGCGCGAGGCGGCGTCGGCCAGAGCGAGCGGGATGGACGCGGCGCCGGTGTTGCCGACCCGCTCGATGTTGGTCACCTGGCGCGGACCGGGGACCGGCAGGCGCTCCCCGACGGCCTTCACGATGCGGGCGTTGGCCTGGTGGGCGCAGAACCGGTCCACGTCCTCGGGCGACCAGCCTGCGTGTTTCAGTACGGTCTGCGAGGACTGGGTCATCCGGGTCACCGCGTGCTGGAACACCTCGCGCCCCTGCATGCGGAAGTGCCGGTCGCCGGGGCCGTAGGCGTCCGGGGTCGACCGCTCCCGGGCTCCACCGCCGCGCACCTCGATCAGCTCGTCGCCCGAGCCGTCGCTGCCGAGGTCGAAGGCGAGGATGCTCCCCGGTTCCCCGGAGCGCCCCCTGCGGAGTACGACGGCACCTGCGCCGTCGCCGAAGACGATGCCGGCCGAGTGGTCCTCGGGGTCCAGGAGGGTCGAGTACAGGTCGGCCGCCACGAGCAGGACCCGGTCCGCGCAGCCGGACAGCAGGGCGCCGGCGGCGGTTGCGAGCCCGTACAGGAAGCCGCTGCAGGCTGCGTTCACGTCCCAGGCCGCAGCGCCGCCCAGGCCCAGACGGGTGGCCAGTTGCGGGGCCATGGCCGGCATCGGCCGGTCCGGGGTGGAGGTGGCCACGAGCACGGTGTCCACCGGAGCGCCGCCCGCCACGGCCAGGGCGCGCCGCCCCGCTTCGAGGGCGAGCTCGCCGGTCGAGACGCCGGGTTCGGCCCGGCGTCGCTCGCGGATCCCGGTGCGGCGGTGCACCCAGGTGTCGTCGACGCCCCAGGCCGAGGGGAGTCCGGCATTGGCGACCACCCGGGACGGAACGTATCCGGCGATTCCCTCCAGCACCGCCGCGGGCGGGGCGGACCGGGTGGTCGGGGATGTCAACTGGTCTTCTGGGCAAGGCAAGAGGGAGGTCACGCACGTCTCTCAGGAGGGATCTCGGGGGAGCGGCACGACTGTAGGACGGGTCAAGATCACGGCGGGCGCCGAGGCGAAGGGGAACGGATGTGCTGGACGCCTGCTTTGGCGGCATCGCCGCAGCTCAGGGGGTGTGGAGGGAGAAACGTTACGGCCGATGGGCCATCGGGGTATCGCCCCAAAGGTTGAACCAGGTAGGGCTGTCCAGGCGTCCTGCTGACGCCGGGGTGCTGCCGGTGCTGCCGCCCTCGGGGCCATCAACCGCTTCCACGGCCCGAGGGCAACGGTGGGGACGGGGTGCCGTTGTTGAACGTGTTGCACGCGCACCCCTCCCGGGCCGCTCCGGGGCACGCGATGCCGGGAGGGGGCCGGGAGGGGCCGGGCAATGAAGTGGTGCGGGCCTGCCGTCAGTCGACCTGGAGTTCGCCCATCCGGCTCCAGCCGGTCGCACCCTCGATGGTGGTGCTGACGATCTCCGGCGTCCGGGTGACCAGGGGGCGCATGGTCTCCAGGGCCTTGCCGAAGTGCGCGGAGGTGACGTGCGCTTCGGCGGCGTCGTCCTGGAACGCCTCGACCAGCACGTAGGTGTCGGGCTCTTCCAGGCTGCGGGACCACTCGAACCACAGGTTGCCCGCCTCGCCACGGGTGGCCTGAGTGAACTCCGCGACCAGCTCGGGCCACTGGTCGACGTACTCGGACTTGACGGGGAATTTGACCACAATGAAGATCATTCGAGCATTGTAGGCGCGAGCCCGCCGGGGCCTACGGAGCCGCCGCCGCCGGCGCCGGCGCCGGGAAGGCGGTGGCGGTGAGCGCCGCCGCGAGGTCCTCCTTGCGCATCCGCTGGTCGACGTAGATCAGGGCGATGACCAGTTGTGGGTAGCTGAACTGGAACAGCGCGCTGATGACACCGCCGAGCAGCATGGTCGCGGCGTAGATCACGAATCCGAAGATCAGGGTGCTGAGCTCCGGTGTGGGATCGCCGGTCCCCGGCAGGGTCGGGAAGAGGCCGAACATGCCGACGAAGCCGAACGGCGTCTGGATGGCGTACCCCACGGCCATCGCCACGACGTAACCGAGCAGCGAAATGCCGAACACCCTCCACCAGCCGTCGCGGACCAGGTGCGAAGAGCGCCGCAGGGCCGCGACGGGGCCGAGTCCTTCGCACACCGCCACTGCGGGCGCGAGGCTGAACCGGACCATGAGCCAGATGGAGAAGGGCACGGACAGGAGCAGGCCCAGGAGGAGCACGAAGAAGGCGGCCGGCGGGCCCGAGCTGTCCAGGTCCGTGGACGTGATGATCAGCGGGATGCAGATCGCGTACAGCACGAGCGCCGGCCCGCCCGCGATCAGTGCGGTGAGCAGTACGGTCCCGAGCACCGACGGCAGCCGTGAGCAACTGCGGCGCCAGAGCGAGCCGAAGGTCACGGAGCGGCCGAGCACCGCCTCCTGGATCAACGCGGGGCACAGGGCGCTGAACATCGCCGCGCCCACCGTCATCGCGACGAGCATCACCACGCCCGCCGGTACGAAGGACAGGAAGAAGGCCGCCACGTCCGAGCCCTGGGGGTCTTCCCCCGGGGCGAGATCGAAGACGGCGGAGAACCGGTCTTGGGCGGCCACGAAGGTGACGGCGAGAGCGGCGGCAACGAGCAGGATCCCGATGCCCTGTACTACGGCCATGACGCCGATCAGGGGCTTCCAGTACCGCCGGAAAGTCCCGAAGGCCCCTCCCAGCACATCGCCCGTCCCGAGCGGGCGCAGAGGTATGACGCCCGGCTGTGGTGCGGGAGGCGGCATCCAGCCACCTCCCCACTGCGGCGGCATGGGCTGACCCGGGTGGTTACCCCACCCAGTGTGATGCGACATCGTTGTTCCCCCTCGAATGAAGGGATACCGTAACCCGCCCGTGAAAGCCCTGGCCAAGGCCCCCGTCACGTCCCTCCGGTCCTCAGCGGGCGTCCCCGTCCAGGGGGACCACGAGTCCGATGGTTTCGGCCGCCACGGCAACGGCGTAGTCGAAGAAGGCGGCCTCGTCCCGGACGCTGTCGTGGGTACGGCTGAAGACCTGGAACACCAGGAGTCCGATCAGGCTGCTCCACAGCACGATCCCGCGCTCGATGACGTCCGAGAACGGCGCCGGGGGCAAGCCGCCGAAGGCCTCCACGGCAGCCGGCAGCAGCAGGGGCGGGCCGGGCACCGTCCGCCGGGACGGGGTGAGTTCGCCGCCCTCCAGGGCCGAGCCCACGATACGGGCGAGGACGCCGGGCGTGCGGGAGGCGGGCAGGACGGTGTCCTGCGGGGCGTGGTAACCGGGTACGGGCGATCCGTAGATCAGGGTGAACTCGGCGGGGTGGTCGAAGGACCACTGCCGCAGCGCACGCGTGACCGCGAGCAGCCTCGCACCCGCCGGTGCGCCGAGGCCGGCGGCTGCCTCGTCGGCCTGCTCCATGGCGGCGCCGGACGCGTCGTAGGCATCGATGACCAGCGCGGTCAGCAGGTCGTCCCGGTGCGGGAAGAGGGCTCGCACCTCGTCGGCGGCACGACCGCAGTCCTGCGCGACCGAGTCCAGGGACAGCCCTGCGCCGCCCAGCTTCAGCAGGTGCACCCGCGCGGTGTCCTTGACCAATTCTGACAGGATCACGTCGCCGGATGTCGAATTCGTTGCGTAATCGTCCATGCCGAAACCGTACCTGTCGTCGACAACTGCCCTGTGTGCGGCCTCCGTAGGGCACCGGACCAGGCGCCGGCCCCGGGCCCGGACCATGCACCGGACCGAGGGCCCCGGCCGGCCGCGGCGCCCGAGTGCGCTGATGTCGTCGTACGCCGCCCCGCCCCGGGTGCGTGAAGATCGCAGGTGGGTACGACCGCAGACGGAGGGCTCCATGGCATCCAGGGACACGGGCACCGGTACGGGCTCGGGCATGGGCTCGGGCTCGGGCACGGATACGGATACGGACCGGCCCGGCCGGATCGAGGCCCACGGCATCGACCACGTTCCCGACCGGGAACGCCACGGCCGGGCCCGCGAGCTGTTCCCCGTCTGGGCGGCGGCGAACGTGAACTACCTGAGCATGGTGGTCGGCGGCGCCCTGATCCTCATGGGCCTGAGCCTGGGTCAGGCCGTCGCGGTCATCGTGGCGGGCAGCCTGTTCTGGGCTCCGATCGGCCTGCTCGCCGTTTCGGGCCCGGCCTCGGGCACGCCGAGCGAGGTGATCGCGCGGGCGATGTACGGCATCCGCGGCAACCGGGTGAACATCGCCGTCAACGGCTGGCTGCTCTGCATCTGCTACATCGCCCTCAACCTGGCCGCCGCCGCGGTCGCCGCCTTCGTCCTCGTGGAGAAGGCGGGCATCGACACCAACAGCGGTGTCAAGGTCGCCGTCGTGGTGGTCATCGCCGCCCTCACCCTGGCCATCGGCGTCTACGGACACGCCACCATGGTGAAGCTCTACCCGCCGATCGCGATCGCCCTCACGGTCACGTTCGCCGTCGTCGCCGTCTTCGTGTGCGCTCGCGCCGACCTCGGCCGCCAGCCCGCGGAGCCACTGAGCGGTGGCGCCCTGCGGGCCGCCCTCGCGGCCGGCCTCACGCTCATCGCCTCGGGCCCGCTCTCGTACACCAACAGCGCGGACTTCTCCCGCTACCTGCCGCGAACGACCTCCCCGATGGCCGTCGCGGGCTGGACCGCGCTCGGCGGATTCCTGCCCGGCGTCCTCCTCACCTCACTGGGCGCCCTCGCCGCGACCGTCGTGGACATGGCCGAACCGCAGGCCGGACTGGAGGGCATCCTGCCCTCCTGGTTCTCACCCGTCTTCCTGTCCGCGATCGTGCTCGGCACGATCGCCAACAACGCCATGACCGCCTACAGCTCCGGCCTCGCCCTCCAGGCCGCCGGCGTCCGCGTCCGCCGCTCCCTCGGAGTCCTCGTCGACGGAGCGCTCGGGGTCGCGGTGACCCTGTACGCGCTCCTCGTCTCCGACTTCCTCGACACGGTCGCCAACCTCCTCCAGCTGACCGTCGTCGTGCTCGGGCCCAGCACGGCCGTCTACGCCACCGACATCCTGCTGCGCGGCGGCCGCTACGACGGCCTCGCGCTCACCGACGAAACCCCGGGCGGCCCCTTCTGGTACACCGGGGGCGTCAACTGGGCGGGCGCGCTGGCCCTGACGGCGGGCATCGCGGCATCCGCCCTGTGCGTGGACACCCTGTACACGGGCCCCGTCGCCCGGGCCCTGGGCGGCGCGGACCTCTCCCTGCCCGCCGGCATCGTCGTGGCGGCCTCCGTCTACGGGCTCCTGATGCGCCGGTCCCTACGGGGTCGGGCCCCCGCGCCGCCGGGGGGGGGCGGGGGGGCCCGGGGGGGCGGGCGCCGAGTGGGGGGGCTGCCCCCCCCAAAGGGGGGGGAGGGCGCCCCCCCCCGCCGCCCGCGGGGAGCCGGCGCCCCCCCGCGGGGGGGTGG